>NZ_JAXEGN010000020.1:0-6689 GCF_034103065.1 Bullifex sp.
ATGCTGACTATACAGACTCTTGGTATGTATTAGGTATTTTATATAACCAGCTTCCTGGTGGTCCTATTAGCTTCGGTGATAAAGACTTTGCAATTAGCTACATGAGAAGATGTGTAGACACTCAAGATAATATTAATAGAAATAACTTAACTAACTATCTTGAGCTTGCTCAGCAACTTGCTGATCGTGATTGGTCTGCATCTAAGAGAGCTAAAGAATTTGATAAAATGCAGAAGAAGTATAACTCTAACAGTGTTCCTACTGAAAAGATGAAATACTATGAAGGTAAAGATGGAAAGAATGGAAAGCCTTTCTATTCTTCAGTAACACTGGATAAGATATCTGATAAGCAAGAAGCTGTAATGGTATTAAAATATGCTTTAGCTTTCTATGAAAAGACAAGTATAAAGTTTGATTCCGATAAATCGAAACTTGATGAAATTAATAAGTTAATTGATGATTTAACTTAACTTAAAAATAATTATATACTTCAATAGCTGTGAGGTCTTTCCTTACAGCTATTATTATTTTATAATGCCACATTTGATATGGAACAAAATAAATTTAAACTTACATGGCCTCTACAGTTATTAAGAGGTTTATTAACAGGTGCACTAGTTGGCCTACTAATGACAATCTTTGCGCTATCAATAAATATTGTGGGTAAGATTAACTCTAGTTATCCAATTTTAGTTTTTTTAATCCCAGGTGGTGCTGTACTTACAACTTTCATTTATAAGAAAGCTGGTCCTAAATATAGAAATAGTACAACAGAAGCAATTGATGATATTAATAACGCAAATAGAAACCTTGCAAAGTCCCAAGTACAAGATTCTGTTTGTCCTCAAATGGGATTTATTGCATATATTGCTACATTAATTACCCATATAACTGGTGCATCAGGTGGTAAAGAAGGATCTGGTGTACAAATTGGTCTTGCAGGTGCTTCTGCGATAAACTCTTTAGAAACAAAGTTGTTGAAAAATGAAAGTGAGCATAATAGCGAGTACTACTTAATGTGTGGTGCATCAGCAGCATTTGGTGCTTTATTCTCATCCCCAATTGCAGGTGTAATGTTTGGAACTCAATTTGCTTCACCAAAAACTACTCGTTTAGATGCTTGGCTTCCATGTACAATTTCATCATTTACAGCTGTAATTGTTTCAAAACTCTTAAACATCCATATATTACATATTCCAACAATTATCCCTCTTGAGACTTCAATTTCAAACTATATTATAGTTGCACTATTTGCTGTAATAGTTGGCTATTACTCAAGATTATTCTGTTTTTTTACTCACTCGGTTAAACATCTTTGTCAAAGTAAAATTAAAAACGAATATTTAAAGGTAGCATTCCCTGCAACAATATTACTAATTCTTTCAATAGCTACATATTTTTTAACTGGAACATTTATGTATAACGGATTAGGTGGCTCTTTACTTAGCGATATTATCAGTGGTAAAGCACCACAGATTGCCGATATTATGAAGCTATTAATGGTTACATTTACCTTTGCTGCAGGATTTGCTGGTGGTGAAGTTGTTCCACTATTAATTGTAGGAGCAGGATTTGGAATGAGCTTTGCTTCAATTTTTTCACTTCCAGTTTCAGCTTTTGCAGCCCTTGGTGCGCTTTCAATGCTTTCAGGTGGTACTAACCTTCCTCTTGCATGCTTTGCACTTGGCTTAGAGCTATTTGGATATAGTGAACCTACCCTATTGTTTTTAGCAACTTCCTTAAGTTTCTTAGCTTCAGGAACAAGTGGTATTTATAACCATCAAACAAAGCCATATTAAATTAAAAGTAGATTAGTTTTTGGGCATCAAAGTAGAAATTCTATTTTTGATGCCTTTTTTATAAGAAAATCTATAAAAGAATACTTTTATCATTGACAGTATGTGTATGTATAATTAATATATGAATAGTTGCTCATATATTCATATAACGGAGGTATTATGAACAAATATATATATAACATCTCAATTGATTGCCCTAACTGCGCTAAGAAGGTTGAAAGAGAATTACAAAAGGATAGTAGAATTGAAAGCGCTCAATTAGACTTTAATAATAAAAAATTACATGTAACTACATCCCTTTCAAGAGATGAAATAATAAAGATGTCTCAAAATATTTCTGATGAAATATTTTTTGAAAACACTTATATTTATAAAGCAAAGATAGACTGTGCAGAATGTGCTAAAAAAGTTGAAAGAGCACTTAATGAGAATAAGTCAGTATCGTTTGCTTCATTTGATTTTCCAAAAGAAAAATTAACTGTTAAAACAACATTATCAAAAAGTGAAATTGAAAAGATATGTAAAGATGTTGAGGATGAAATTGTCCTACTTGAGGAAGATATCGATACTGATGATAGTCAAAGAAATGATTTAATAAAAATTACCTTAGCAGTAGTTATTTTTATTATTGCATTCATTAGTAAAATTCCATATTTATACTTAATTTCTTATGCTATTGCAGGATATGAAGTATTATTAAAAGCAATTAAGAATATCTTTAAGGGTAAGATTTTTGATGAAAACTTCTTAATGAGTATTGCAACTGTAGGTGCAGTTGTTCTCTCAAGCTTCTCTGAAGCTGCTGCTGTTATGATTTTTTATCAAATTGGAGAGTATTTCCAACAAAAAGCTGTTAGAAAGAGCAGAAAATCGATTAAGGCGCTTTTAGATATTTCAGCTAAGGAAGCTTTGCTTGAGGATGGTTCTATAGTAAGTGTAGAAAAGATTGAGGTTGGAAGTATTATTGTAGTTCGCCCTGGAGAAAAGGTTGCATTAGATGGTACTGTTATTGAAGGAGTTTCTTCATTAGATGAAAAAGCATTGACAGGGGAAAGTATTCCGGTTGATGTCGAAGTTGGTTCAAATGTACTATCAGGATCTATTAACTTATCATCCCCAATTAAAATTAAAGTTACTAAACGTTATGACGAATCAACAGCTACTAAGATTGTTCAATTAATTGAAACAAATAACGATAAGAAAAGTAGTAGTGAACAATTTATTACTAAGTTTTCTCGCTACTACACTCCTCTTGTATGTCTTCTTGCCCTAATCGTTGCATTAGTAGTTCCTTTAATAATTGGAGAGCCTTTTAGTCCTTGGATTTATAGAGCAATGGAGCTTTTAGTTGTTTCATGTCCATGTGCGCTTGTGCTATCAATTCCACTTTCATACTTTGCTTCTATTGGAGCATTTGCTAGACATGGAGTTTTAGTAAAGGGATCAGATGTTGTTGAAAAGTTATCAAAGGTTAACAAAGTTGCTTTTGATAAAACAGGAACACTTACAAAGGGAGAATTATGTGTAAGTAGTGTTGTTAATTTAACTGAACTTGATATCTTACCTTATATTGCTTCATTAGAGTCTTCATCTACTCACCCAATTGCTAAGGCAATAGTCAGTTACTATAACAAGAGCTTATTCCAAGTTTCAAAGCTTGTTGAAATTCCAGGTAAAGGTGTTATGGGCACTATCAATGGACAAATTTATTATGCTGGTAATAGTAAACTCTTTAAAAGTGTACCTAAAGTAAATGAAACTGTTGTTTATTTTGGAAAGGATGAAACTGTTCTTGGTTTTGTTACACTATCAGATCAGATTAAAGAGGATGCTTTACTTGCTGTAAAGGACTTAAAGAACTTAGGCGTACAAGAAGTAACGATGATTTCAGGTGATAAAGCTGAAACTTGTAAGGAAGTTGCAAATAAGCTTGATTTAGATTCATATCATGCAGAGCTTCTTCCAGACCAAAAGCTTTCAACATTAAAGAGTATGATGGGTGCTAATAATACTGTTTTATATTGTGGAGATGGTATTAATGATGCTCCAAGTTTAGCTCAAGCTGATATCGGAGTTTCAATGGGAACAGCTGGTAGTGATGCTGCCATTGAACAAAGTGATATGGTTATTGTTTCTGATAACCCATCAAAGATTTCTAAGGCAATAAAAATTAGTAGAAAAACAGAAGTTATTGTAAAAGAAAATATTATATTTTCTCTGTTAATAAAGCTAATTGTAATTGTTCTATCAATTATAGGCTTATCATCGATGTGGCTTGCAATCTTTTCTGATGTTGGAGTTGCATTAATTGCAGTTATCAATGCAATGAGATCTGGTAAAAGCAAGTGACAAAAGTAGCTCTTTTTTGATATGCTCTTTTTTATGAGTGAAAAAGAGATAAGAAACATCGGTATCATGGCTCATATCGATGCAGGAAAGACTACTACAACAGAAAGAATTTTATATTATACTGGCGAAAACCATAAAATCGGTGAAGTTGATAATGGTGAAGCTACTATGGATTTTATGCAGCAGGAGCAAGATAGAGGTATCACTATTGCATCTGCTGCAACTACTTGTTATTGGAAGGACCACCAAATAAATATTATTGATACTCCAGGACACGTTGATTTCACTGCAGAAGTAGAAAGAAGTTTAAGAGTATTGGATGGTGCAGTAGGTGTTTTCTGTGCTGTTGGTGGTGTTGAACCTCAAACTGAAACAGTATGGAGACAAGCTGATACATACAAAGTTCCAAGAATTGCATTTGTTAACAAAATGGATCGTCTTGGTGCAAACTTCTATGAAGTATTAGCTGAAATGGAAAAAAAGCTTGGTGCTACACCAGTTCCTCTATTTATCCCAATGGGAGCAGAAAATAACTTTACAGGTGTTATTTCTCTTCTTGAGATGAAAGCACTCTATTTTTCACAAGAAGATAGAGGCTCAACTATTACTAAAGAAGACATTCCTGAAGAATATATAGAAAAAGCTGAAGAATATAAGGAAAAGCTTATTGATGCTTGTGCATCATATTCTGATGAAATTACAGAGCTATATTTTGAAGGTGAAGAAATTCCAAACGATATGATTATGAGTACATTAAGAAAGTGTACTCTTGACAGAACACTTCTTCCTGTATTTGTTGGTTCTTCACTAAAAAATATTGGTGTTCAGACCTTACTTGATGGTGTTGTTGATCTTCTTCCTTCTCCAGATGAAGTTCCACCTCTAAAAGGATATTGGGAAAAGAAAGATAAGGAAATTGAGGTTATTCACGATGAAAAAGGACCTATGCTTGGTCTTATTTTCAAAATCGTTGTAGACCCAAAGGCTGGCCCTCTTTGCTTTGTAAGAATGTATTCTGGTGTTCTTAAGAAAGGTGTTGCTATTTACAACATTACTAAGAACAAAAAGGAAAGAGTAAATAGAATTGTAAGAATGCATGCTGATGTTATGACTGATTTAACAGAGCTTAAAGCAGGAGACATTGGTGTAATCATTGGTTTTAAAATGGCTCAAACAGGTGATACTATTGGCACTGAAGCTCATCCTTATCTTCTTGAGAAGATGCACTTCCCTAATCCTGTAATCTCAGTTGCTATCGAGCCAGAAAGTACAGATGAGCAGGAAAAACTAAAGAAAGCCCTTGAAAGTCTCTCTCTTGAGGATCCAACCTTTACTTATAAAGATGATGCAGAGACCGGACAGCTCGTTATCTCTGGTATGGGCGAACTCCACCTTGATGTTCTTGTAACAAGAATCACCAAAGAGATGAAAATTAAAGCACGTGTAGGTAACCCTCAGGTTTCATATAGAGAGTCTATTACAGGTGAAGCTGAAGAAGAGTTTACATTTGAACGTACTATTGCAAACAAAGAGAACTGGGCTAAGCTTACACTTGCCGCAAAACCTCTTCCTGCAGGTAGTGGAAATGTATTGAAAATTAGTGCAAACACTAGAGATATTCCAGAAGAAATTGTTCAAGCTGTAAAAAATGGTATTGAAAGTGCATTTAAGAGCGGTATCAAATATGGTTATGAAACAACCGATATCCAAATCGATGTTAAAGCAATTGGATACAATGAATTAACAAGCACTCCATTTAGTAATGAAGCTTGTGCAAACATGGCCTTTGATGCAGTTTGTCAAAAAGCTGGAGCAGTACTCATGGAACCTATAATGAGTGTTAAACTTTCTGCACCAACTCAGTATGTTGGTGATGTTATTTCATCAATTACAAGTAGAGGTGGTATTGTAAATAGTATGGAATCAAGAGTAGGTTCAGATGTTATTAGTGCAGAAGTTCCACTACAAAAGATGTTTGGATACACAACTGTATTAAGATCATCAACACAAGGTAGAGGAACATTCAGCATGGAGTTCTCGCACTACTCTCCAAAAGCTTAATATCTTTAACGGTACAGCAAACGCTGTACCGCTTCTTTTTATTTAGAATACTTCTTAATACATCTTATTAATTTACTTGTATTATTATTACATTCAAAATAATTATTAAAAATTTTTAATTATTTATTATATCAATAATTATATTAATCAAATATAAGCAAATCCTTTTTTTAACTAATTTTTTTAAACTTTTTACTTCTATTATTCATAGGAGGTAATAAAAAGTTAAGAGGTAGTAAGTCTTAGTAGTACTATCTCGCCTATGAATAAGTTTTGAGGTAAATAATAATGAAAATAAAATACACTAAAGAGGAAATAGAGATTGCTAAATCTCTACGTCCTATTAATGATGCTTTATTTCGTACCATGGCAAAAGATAATATTCCTCTTGTAGAGCATATTATCAGGGTAACTCTAAATAGAGATGATATATCAATAATACGTATAAATACCCAAGATGATATACATCTCTTCTCTTCC
>NZ_JAXEGN010000021.1:0-2759 GCF_034103065.1 Bullifex sp.
CTCTCACTAATAATTCTATAAGTTTCATCTGCATCCTGGTGATGAATTACTCTTGAGTTACCAGTAACATACGCTGTTTCAGGTAGTACATTTAATCCATTTGAACCTGCACAAGTAGTAAATGCCATTGTAGTTTTTATCATTGCCGTAGCAAGAGGGTTTACTTTAGGAAGTACTTTATTAAGTATTGGTGATAAGCCCTTTGCATGGCGTAGTACAAAGCCAAGAGGGCCATCAATAGTTGGTCCAAGGCGCCTAAACATTTCAATTGTGGTATCATTCAATTTAGCTTCAAATGGATCATCTTTCTCTACTGAGGCCATGAATTGTCCAAGTCGTACAAGTGGAGTGTTTTTGCCAGGAACAGATGCATGTCCTCCTTTACCCTTTGCGATAAACTTGAAATTACATGTACCTTTTTCAAGTGTTCCGATCATAGCAAAACGACCCTTAGCACCCTTAAGAGGTTCAGCTTTGATCATACCACCTTCATCGATTAAAAACTGTAAGTGTACATTTTGCTGTTGTAAGTATTTAACAATTTTTGGAGCACCATCACCTGCTATCTCTTCAGTATTTGAAGAAGCAATATATACATCTACATTTGGTCTATAGCCTTCAGAAATTAATTCTTCAAGGGATTGGAAAATACAAAATAGTGCACCCTTTGTATCTACTGTACCACGTCCCCAAACTTTCCCATCAACAATTTTCCCAGAAAAAGGAGGGTAAGTCCATTTTCCAGTTGCTTCAACAACATCTTGATGACTCATGAATAAAATAGGGTCATTGGTTGGTTTGTCAGCTTTCCACTTTAAAAGCATAGCTCCATCAAAAGATTTAAAT
The DNA here is from genome assembly GCF_034103065.1 of Bullifex sp. Taxonomy (NCBI): domain Bacteria; kingdom Pseudomonadati; phylum Spirochaetota; class Spirochaetia; order Spirochaetales; family Spirochaetaceae; genus Bullifex; species Bullifex sp. The sequence goes on from NZ_JAXEGN010000021.1 coordinate 847, forward strand.
TCCATAGTTTTAAATACATTTGGAAAGAGTTCTCTTAATACACTCTGAAATGCTTCAAACTTCTCAAGATTTAATTCTCCTCTAACACTTACAGTTTCGACTTGAATCATCTTTGATAGCTTTTCTTCATATTTCATTTTAACATTCCTTTTTTGAAAAATACGTAACTTAGTCCAATTGCAATTGCTCCACATGCAATTAATAAGAAGCTTGTTTGATTAATCATAGATGGAACAATTAAACATAATAATACCATAAATGAGAGAGGAAAAACTGTTATCTTTATACTTTTCTTAAAGTATTGATAACCAAGAGCTCCAAATAGGGCAGGAAGTACGTTATCAAAAGCAGGTTTGATTACTGGGTTTTGAAGTATTGGTGTTAGTGGAATTAGTAATAATACTCCAAGAAAAATTACTAACATAGTTACAAGTGAGCTTGTAGCAACAGAGAGTGTTGAAATAATTTCATTTTCTGTGCTACCTACTTTTGCCCCAGCCATATCTCTTGAGTTAAATGCACAAGGAAGTTTTAAGTTTGTAATGTTTCCTGTTAAAAATGTTAAATAAGAAGCACCTGAACCAAGTAGTGGAACATAGATTAAATACTCAACAATACATGATGGGATATATACAATTAATACAGATACTATTGCTTTAAAAAATGCAGGCCATTCAATTGTACTTCCTGTTACATATGCCATCATAAATGGACATGATAGGAGCATGATTACACCAATTGAAAGCATGGTTTTACCAGTTCTATGTATCTCATTTTGATATTCTTCAAAATTAAATTCTTCATTCATATTTATCCCTCCTTAAAATAAGTTAACAATTACTGCTGAAACCATTCCTGCAAGCATTGCAAGCGATAGAGAAAAGTTTTCAAGCCAAGATGTTGAATACTTCTTTGATAGAAAATCAAAGAGGGCCATAAACAATCCTGAGACTAGTAGGGTAATTAATGGTGTAGCATTTGCTTTAACAAATGCGGTAGCGATGTATGAGCCTACAAATGTAGCACAAAGTCCAATCATCATACCTGTCATTGCGAAATTCGCAAATCCACCATTTGATGATTTCTTACTGCTTTGTGATAACTTGAGTTTTGATGAGTAGCTTTTTAATGTAAATATTGTTAGTAAACACCCCCAAATAATACCAACTATCATTACAAGTAGTATCGTTACAAGATTATTCATTGTTAAAACAGATGAATCGAGTTTAGTACCCATATTCTCAGCTGCAATATTTGCAACTGTTGCTTCATATTGTAAGTTTCCTACAACTGAAAGTCTTAACCATGATGCAGGAACTCCAAGGGACCCAGAAAGAGCTATAACACCAAGTAGTATTGATACTGAAGGAAGGATTGTAAATGCCGCAGATGAAGTTATAGCACCATTTAAAATCTTTCTATCCATTCCAATTTTCAAGCCTGCTTTATAGCTTTTTCGCATAAATACTATACATGTGCTAGCTATAAATAAAAGAATTATTCCAACAATCAAGTACATTGGAAATGAATTAGCTAATTGTAAGTAACTCATAATTAAACTCCTTATTATGGACACTATACATAAAAAATGTCAAAAAAGAAATAATAAGACTATTTTAATGAATTAAAAAAAACAAATAGTGCTCTTATTGCCAAAAGAAAAAGAGAAGATGAGAAAATAATATTCATCATTTTATTGTGCTTTTTATAAAAACTACTAATTAGTGATCCTGCAACTGCCCATACTAAACCACATAAAAAACAGCATAGTGGAATTAATAATACTAATAGCAATTTTACACCTTGTGATTTATTAAGTGTAATTATGTATGTTGATTGAGCACTAACACAAAGAAGAAGTACTTTTACATTTACTATTTGCATTAATAGACCTGTTTTGAAGCCTCCAATAG
>NZ_JAXEGN010000022.1:0-2993 GCF_034103065.1 Bullifex sp.
ACATAGAAAATCAGAGTAATCAGTTTTGAGGTTATATGAAACGAGTTAAGGAAACAAAACTTAAGCTTGAAAAGAAAGAAGCCAATATAGTTGGTCATCTTTGCTACGCAGCATTTAAGCTTTGGAATGTACTTAATTATGAGAGACTTCACTATGAGGAACTTGGATTAAAAGAGTATCCTGATTGGTACTATCAGAAGAAGAAACATAAGGATAACTTCTTTGCACGAAACCTTCCATCTCAAACAGCACAGGAAGTAGCAAAGCTTTTAGACAAGTCTTGGAAGTCTTACTTTGCTCTTCTTAAGAGTGGTGGAATTAATAACCCTCATCCTCCAAGATTCAAAAATGATAAGATGCCTGTTACATATATGCAAAATGCCATAGTCCATAATGGATGCGATATCAGATTAGCTCTCTCTAAGCAGCTGAAAGAGTTTATGAAGAAGGAATATGGAATTGATGATAATTACCTAAACCTTTCAAATCCAATATTTGAAAACATCACTTCCATTAAGCAGATTAAGCTCTATCCACCTGATGCTAAGGGAGAGTGTAGATGTATTGTTATCTATGAAGTAAAAGAGAGAGTAATGACGGAGGATAATGGAAACTATCTCTCTATAGACTTAGGCCTTAATAATTTGATGACCTGCTACTCAAATGTAAGTGGAGAGACATTTATTGTTGGACGAATGTATTTCTCTATTGAGCGTAAGTATCTTAAAGAAATAGAGAGAGTGCAGTCAAAATGGTATACAGCCCAAAATAAGAAAGGAGGAGTGATAAAAAGGAAAATAGAAAAGGATGTTGGACTTATTCTTCCAGTGATGTCACAATAAAAAAAAGACATCAAACAGGAAGTGGCAAGGCTTTAATTCGTCATTGTAATTAGTCCAAAGAGACTGCTAGGGAGAATGAAGAGTTATTGACCGCATCATTCAATGGTCCTTAGAGGCCGAATAGGAGAATGGAGTAACATCCACACAGGAACCATTTCATTGTTTTATGTCAAAGGAGAAAGGGAAATGGTTAACTGGGAAAGAAAGATTGTTAGCGTAGGGATTGACTTGCATACAACACAATTTACAACATGTGCAATAACTCCAGCAGGAGACATCTTGCAAGAAGAAAAATATCCAACAACAGAAGAAGGATATGCAAGCTTCATAGAATGGTGTCATAAAGTGGAGGAAGAGTATGAAGTTAAAGTAGAAATGGCAATAGAAGCAACAGGTAATGCAAGATATTTTAGAAATATAATGCAACATGAAGGCTTTTATGTAGTTGTTATTAACACATTGCATTTTAAGGTTGTAGTACAGAGTAGCAAGAAAACAGATTGGCATGATGCAGAGTTGATAGCAAGGTTTCTTTTAAAGGATATGCTTCCAGAAAGTTACTTATGTGATCAAGAAACAGAAGAATTAAGGAAGTTGCTTTCCGAGAGATCTGATTTGGTAAGTGTAATAGTTAAGACTAAAAATAAGATTCATAACATGCTTAGAGGTTATGGAATAAATACAACAGGTGCACAGTTCCAAAGTAAAAAGAAAAGGCAGCAGCTTTTAAACGATCTCGAAGACCACAAACTATATACTAAGCATGCTGCCAAAACATTAGAAATGTTACTTAGTACTTTAACTGTGTTGGAAGAACAAGTCAATGAGATAGAGCATTTGATTGATGAATTCATAGAAGAAGATGAAGTCGTTGAAAGATTAAAAACTATACCTGGTGTTGGAAAAATTACAGCATCTACTTTACGTGCTTATATAGGTGATATCAATAGATTTGATACTTACAAACAGTTTGCAGCATATTGTGGACTCACTCCATTTGTTAAGTATTCAAATGAAAAAGGATATACAGGGCATATAACTAAAAATGGACCAACTGAACTAAGAACATCAATGGTACAGGCGGTAATGGGTATGTTGAGATTACAGAAAGCTATTAGTGGCATTAATCTCATCTCGAAATATAAAGAAATGAAGCGAACAAAAGGCTCAGGAATAAGCATAATAGCTTTTGCAAGGAAATTGAGTCGCATCATTTATGTAATGCTTAAAACAGGAACAGACTTCGATTCATCTAAATTAAATGATGGTGAATATGATGTTCTTGATAATAAAACACAGGAGGCTTCTTAAGTTCTCCTGTTAAAAGAAAATAAGTTAATGGTTTTTGTGAAAAAACTATTGACCTTTTATAGGAGAATTGGAATATGAAAATAAGATTAGCTGACTATGTTGCAGACTTTTTAGTAGATCATGGAGTTACGGATGTCTTCAGTGTTGTAGGGGGAGGTGCAATGCACCTTAATGATGCGCTTGGCCATAAAGAAGGATTACATGTTACATACAATCATCATGAACAGGCATGTGCCATTGCGGCGGAAGCGTATGCTAGATTAGACAATAAGATTGCAGCTGTATGTGTTACGACTGGTCCTGGTGGAACAAACGCTCTTACAGGTGTAGTTGGGGGCTGGCTTGATTCTATTCCTATGTTTATTATTTCTGGTCAAGTTAGATATGATACAACAGCTAGATATGCTCTTCAGTACACAGGAACTCCTCTTCGTGCTATGGGAGACCAGGAATATGATATTACCAAAGCTGTAGAGCATATGACTAAATATGCCGTCATGATTGAAGATTCAAAAACAATTAAATATCATCTTGAAAGAGCATGGCATTTAGCAACAACTGGAAGACCTGGACCTGTCTGGATTGATATTCCGGTAAATTATCAGGGGATGTACATTGAAACTGATGGATTAGAAGGTTATAACCCAGATGAAGATGATGCAAAGCTTCCGCCTGCAGTTTCAGAAGATACTGTAAAAGAAGTTATCGAAAAGATTAGAAATGCCAAAAGACCAGTATTTCATGCGGGCTACGGAATTCGGCTTTCTGGAGCCTACGAGGAATTTAGAGTAGTTCTTGAAAAACTGAATATTCCAGTAGTGACATACTGGAATGCAGTCG
>NZ_JAXEGN010000023.1:0-7169 GCF_034103065.1 Bullifex sp.
TTATTTGTAGTAGTAATTGGAGTTATTTCAGGTATTCCATCTGTTGTTTATGGCTTAGTTGGTATGCTTATTTTAGTGCCACTAATTAGAAATGTTTTTTCCCTGCCAGATGGTGCATCGCTTTTTGCTGCAATAATTGTACTTGCTATAATGATATTACCGACAGTAATTAAAGTATCTTTAACAAGCCTTGAGGCAGTCCCAAAAGAGTATGAGGAAGCTTCTCTTGCACTAGGTGCAAATGAAACGGAAACTTACTTTAGAATTAGTGTTCCAGCTGCTAAGAGTGGAATATTAACTGGGATAGTACTTGGAATTGGTAGAGCTATTGGAGAAGCAATGGCAGTAATGATGGTTGCGGGAAATGTAGCTAACATGCCATCCTTATTTCAAAGCGTCAGATTCTTAACAACTGCAGTCGCTATAGAGATGTCTTATTCTTCAGGACTTCAAAGGCAAGCTTTATTTTCAATAGCTTTAGTACTATTTGTATTCATTATGTTAATTAACGCTATCTTGATGGCACTAAGAGAGGAGAAAGATAAATGAGTAGTAGAAAGCTATATACATATTTGATGAATGCTCTATCTTTTCTTAGCATTTTAGTTGTTGCTTTATTTTCTCTCTTTTTAGTTTGCTATGTTTTTTTTAAAGGTTTTAGCAACATTACATTTAAGCTTATATCAACTTCACCATCATACCTTGAGGAGCGAATTGGAATCTTACCTGATATAGTAAATACAATTTATCTTGTACTTACTACTTTAATTATTGTGCTTCCATTGGGTGTTGGTGCTGCGATATATCTAAATGAATATGCAACTAATAAAAAAATAACTAAGCTAATTGGATTTGCTTCTGAAACTCTATCTGGTATTCCCTCAATTATTTATGGCTTAGCTGGTATGCTAATCTTTTGTCAATTTCTAAAGCTAAGAACATCTTTAATTTCAGGTAGTTTAACTCTTGTAATGATGACACTTCCAACTGTAATTAGAACTACAGAGGAGAGCTTAAAAACTGTCCCAAATAGCTATAGAGAAGGAGCTTTTGCTCTTGGTGCTGGTAAGTGGCGAACTATTAGGACTGTAGTACTACCTGCTTCAATACAAGGTATTTTAACAGGCTGTATTCTATCGGTTGGAAGAATTCTAGGAGAGAGTGCTGCATTACTATTTACTATGGGCTTTGCCCACACCTTAAATGGATACTTAACTGCACTTTCTTCCTCTGGTTCAACTCTTACAGTTGCTCTCTATGTTTATGCTAAAGAGCAGGGTGAGTTTGGCGTTGCCTTTGCTATTGCAGCAATTTTGATGGTTTTAACAATTGTTTTGAATTTAATAACGTTTTTCTTGGAACGTTATTTTGCTAGGAGATATAGATGAATATATTAGAGAGTAAAAAACTTGACCTATTTTATTCAAACCACCATGCACTTAAGGATATTAATTTATCGATGGGTGAAAATAGTGTTACCGCATTAATTGGTCCATCAGGATGTGGAAAGAGTACATTCTTAAAGACATTAAATAGGATGAATGATCTTGTCCAAGGAGTAAAAATTACAGGTGAGGTTCTATATGAGGGTAAAGATATTTACCAAGAGTCTCAGGATGTAAATGAGTTAAGAAAGAATGTTGGAATGGTTTTCCAAAAACCTAATCCTTTTATGATGAGCATATATGATAATATAGCATATGGACCTCGCACTCATGGGTTAAAGAAAAAAGCTGAACTAGATGAAATTGTTGAGTCCTCTTTAAAGGGTGCAGCTTTATGGGATGAAGTTAAAGATCGATTAAAGAAAAGTGCACTAGGCCTTTCTGGAGGTCAACAACAAAGACTTTGCATCGCTAGAGCTTTAGCTGTTAGACCAAAGGTTTTGCTTATGGATGAACCTACCTCAGCCTTAGACCCTATTTCAACTTCAAAAATTGAAGAGCTTATTATTAAACTAAAGGAAGAATATACAATTGTAATTGTTACACATAATATGCAGCAAGCTATGCGTATTAGTGATGTTACTGCATTTTTCCTCTTAGGTGAATTAATAGAAGTTGGAAATACAGAGGAGTTATTCTCATCTCCTAAAGAAAAAAAGACAGAAGATTATATTACAGGAAGATTTGGTTAATATGAGAACAAATTATTTAAAACAGTTATCACAGCTTGAAAAAGAGTTAATTACTATGGGCTCTCTTTGTGAAGCAATTATTACAAAGTGTGTTTCTCTAATTGGTAAGAGTGATTTAGATTTAAAAGATATTAAGTCGCTTGAAGGTGAAATTAACCAAAAAGAAAGGGAGCTTGAAAATCTTTGTATTAGGATTTTGTTATTACAGCAACCTGTAGCAGGAGACTTGAAATATATCTCTGCAGCTTTAAAGATGGTTACTGATTTAGAGCGAATTGGAGATAATGCAGCAGATGTTGCTGAAACATCTATTTATATTAAGAAATCAGATAATGAGGCAGCTATTTTAATTGAAAAGATGTGTGAAGCAGTTGTCTTTATGGTTCATTCAGCTCTTGATGCTTTTGTTCGTCGTGATAAGGTGCTTGCTAAAGAAATGATTGAATATGATAATGTAGTTGATGATCTTTTTTTGAAAGTAAAGAAAGCTGTTATTTCCTCTATTAATAGAGATGATGCAGATGGAGAGAGCATTACAGATCTTTTGATGTGTGCAAAATACTTTGAAAGAATTGGGGACCATGCTGTTAATGTTGCTAAGTGGGCAATATACGCAGGTTGAAGGAGGAGTTTTATGATTATTGTCGTTGAAGATGATGATAGTATTCGTTCCTTGGAGCTATATACTTTAAAGAGTGTTGGCTTTGAAGCCGTTGGATGTTCAAATGCTGAGTCCCTATTTAAAGAGCTTGAGAAGAAAAGGCCGCAACTAATTATTCTTGATATCATGCTTCCTGATATGGATGGCGTTTCTATACTCAGAGAGATTAGAAAAATTATGGATGTACCAGTAATAATGGCAACTGCCAAAGGTAGCGAGTTTGATAAGGTTGAAAGTTTAGATTTAGGTGCTGATGATTACCTTGTTAAGCCTTTTGGCATGATGGAAATGGTTTCTAGAATTAAAGCAGTATTAAGAAGAAGTGGTAGTGGTGAAAATAGTATTGTATCATCAAGTGGAATTGAAATTGATACCTCAGCTCATGAAGTTAGAGTAGATGGAAACTTGGTTGTTCTTACATTAAAGGAGTATGAATTACTACTTTTTTTAATGCGCAGGGCTGAAATTGTTTTTTCTCGTGATGACCTTTTAGTGAAGATTTGGGGACTTTCTTCCTTAAGTGAAACTAGAACTGTTGATGCACATGTTAAGACTTTAAGACAAAAGCTTGGTCAATATGGTGCGTTGATTGAGACTGTTAGAGGAGTAGGTTACAAGTTCCATGAACAAAACGATATTTAGAGCAATATTAGTAGCTGCTGTTTTTATAACAATCATTTCGTTGCTTTCTGCTTTAGTAGCAGTTAATTCAAGCTTTGAAAAGACAGAAGAAAGCAGGCTTAGAGCAGATACAGAGATGCTAAAGAATGCCGTAGAAGTCGGAGGTCTACCATATTTAGAGAACTTAAATATTCCTGATTTTAGAATTACTTGGATAAGTAATGATGGACAGGTTTTATTTGATGACTCTGTAGATGCGACACACTTAGAAAACCATAGCGATAGAGATGAAATTAAGATGGCTTCTTTATATGGTTATGGATCAAGTGTAAGGTACTCATCAACGCTCTCTACTACTACAATTTATGCTGCAAATAGACTCTCTGATGGTTCTATTATTAGAGTTTCTATGACTAGAGCATCAATACTATTTGAGCTTTTATCTCTTATTCCTTCAATGGTTATTATCATAATCTTTTCTGCAATTATTGCAGTTTTTGTTTCAAAGAAGTTATCGAGTAAGATTATCAAGCCTCTTAATTCGTTAAATTTGGATTCACCACTAGAAAATGATACCTATGATGAAATATCACCACTACTGGTAAAAATAGATGCTCAGCAAAAAGAAATAAAAGCTAAGATGGATGAGCTTGAAGCAAAAAAAAGAGAGTTTGAAGGCATTACTGATAATATGAGTGAAGCTCTTATTTTAGTAAACAGTGATGATGTAATTGTTTCAATGAATAACTCAGCAATGCATCTTTTTAATACTGATGAGTCTTCAAATGGTAAAGATATAATTACACTTGAGCGTGAGATTACTTTCCTTGATGCATTAAGAAGAGCCCATGATGGAGTGAATGTTGAAAGTATTTTTTCTAAGAATGGTTTTGAATACTCCCTTGTTATTTCTCCAATAAAAGATGGAGAAAAGAACCTTGGACTTTGTTTGCTCTTTTTAGATATTACTGAAAAGGCCCGTTCGGAAGAACTTCGAAGAGAGTTTAGTGCTAATGTTTCTCATGAGTTAAAAACTCCATTGCAGACAATATTAGCTTCTTCTGAGCTTTTATGTGCAGGTGTTGTAAAGAGTGAAGATCAAAATGATTTTATTTCAAAGATCCATAGTGAGGCTTCTAGGTTAGTTTCCTTAATTGATGACTGTATTAGAATTTCAGAGCTTGATGAAGATGTGGCAATGAACTTTGATAACATCAATCTTCCTGCTTTCTTTAATGATGTTGTTGATGCATTAAAATCTGCAGCTGATAAGAAGGATATTAAGATATCATATTATTCAGATGATATTTCTATTCGCTGTGTACCTCATTTATTTTATGAAATTGTTTATAACCTTGTTGATAACGCAATTAGATATAATAAAGTGGGTGGTACAATTGAGATAAGCTTTAAAAGAGAAAAAAATTCTCTAGAGCTGAGAGTACAGGATAGTGGAATAGGAATTCCCAAGGATAGCTTAGAGCGTATATTTGAGCGCTTTTACCGCGTAGATAAAAGCCACTCTAGAGCAAGTGGTGGAACAGGTCTTGGCTTATCAATTGTAAAACATGCAGTTTTGTATCATGGTGGAAAGTTATTTATTGAAAGTGAGCTTGGAAAAGGCACTAATATTGGAGCTGACTTTCCTCTATCTATGGCGACTAAATAGCGCCATAGACAGAGCCACCAATAAACTCTCTCAATACAGAGTCTGAAGGTATCTTTTCTGATTGTATTGGATAGCAGAGCTCTAGGAATTTTAATATTCTTCTAGCTGTTGTGTATGCATAGCCACAGTCTGGTTTAATGCTCCTAAGTAGTGGAATTGCATAAGGCACTAAGGCTGCAATTTCATATGATAGGTTGGAGTTAATCATGCTATTTGCATTATTTTGATATGGAAATATGTGATTTTTCTCACCTCTTTCAACACTTGGCCACATAGAAAGTGTATCCTCAGGAGCAATACCTCTAGTTCTGCTATCACGAACTAGTCTTCTAATAATTCTATTATCTGTTGTACTTATTCTGTTTTGTTCATCGATACAAACACTAGTTAAACAACTAATGTATATTTTATATACAACGTTTGGATCAATGTTAGGACATAGTTTTGGATTAAGTGCATGAATACCTTCAATAATTAATATTGAATTTTCTTTTAATAGAGTAGTAGCTTCACTTTCTCCTCTCATACCACTTTTAAAATCATAGTAAGGAAGATGAACCTCATTTCCTTTTAATAGCTCTTCTAAGTTATTCCTAAACAGTTCTAGGTTAAGGGCTTCCATTACTTCAAAGTCATAATTACCATCTTCATCCTTTGGAACTTGCTCCTTTGGTAGATAGTAATCATCAAGGGATATTTTTATTGGTTCATATCCAATTATCTCAAGCTCTCTAAATAGTTTAAGTGATGATGTTGTTTTACCAGAGGAAGAAGGGCCTGCAATAAATACAGCTTTAATAGTACCAAGTGTTTTTATTTTCTCACTAATTAAAGCTATTTGACGATTCATCATTGCTTCAGAAAGGGTAATTACTCTTTCTGTATCGCCATTTTTTATTATCTCATTTAGCTCTCCTAATGAGCTTGTATGTAGGATTTTTAAATTTTCTCTACTTTTATTAAATATTTTGTATAAAAGAGGGTTATCTACAAAATCCTTAATATTATTTATATCTCTTGTTTGAGGGTATCTTAAGAGTAAACCATTTTGATATAAACGTAGTTCCCAAATCGATAGTATAGATGTATGAGTCACAACTGGTTCGTAAGCAATGAAAGAAAAACCATCAATTGTGTTGATTTTTATCACACTATCATTACGAGTTTTTAATAGTGATAGCGAGTGTTCATATTGTGGTTTTGAAAAAAGCTTTAAAGCATTTAAATAGGAAACATATTTAGTTTCTATTGTAAGGTTTTTTGCCACAGCTTCTTCCATTTTATTCTTTAAGGCCTTTACCTCTTCCTCTGTTACTTCATGGTCTGTGAATTGAAAGTAAAAACCATCACCAAGACTATGACCTATTTCAAGGTGCCTATTGGGATATAAAAAAGCAGCTGCATAGGATAGTAATAAACAAATTGAGTGACGATATATTCTTTTTCCAAGAGGAGAGAAGAGCTTTACCTCTTCTATTTCTGCTTTATGAAGAATTTTGTAGTCAAGACTCTTTAATTCTCCATCTACTAATATTCCAACTACTGGGTTATTTTTATATAAACTTTCATCCATAACAATTATTATATCTCACAACTTGTGTTTTTTGAGAAAAAATGGCTAATTGACTATATAGTTCTTCTTAATTATTCTTTTTTTTATGGAAAAGAAGATCATCATAGCGGACCTTACTGAACAAAAGATTATTTTTTCTTCAATTGAATGCGATAAAGAAGGCCTTGAACTTGCACTATTTTTGCAAGATGGTGATGATATTGTTTTCGCTCCAGTTGAAAACAGATTTATTAATAGTGGTTATTTAATTGTTTTTAATTCTCTTTATGATAATAAAATAACTTATCAAAGAGGTAATTCAGATTTATTATCCTTCTTTTATAGCGAAAATATTTCTGCACTTTTAGTAAAGGGTAATGCTAGAAAACTTTCCTATATTTCAATTCGTGATGATGAATTAGCAATTAATAGCTGTGAAAAGCTTAGAGCAAATGGTATTAACCATACATTTGAAATTATTTCTAAAGGTGATGATGGAGTCTTAGCAATTGGTGAAGCTGGTGAAAAA
>NZ_JAXEGN010000024.1:0-4937 GCF_034103065.1 Bullifex sp.
TACTGGGTATGTAATTAGAGAAAATCTTACAGGTAATTCCTTTGCTTTATTAGATAAAGATGGAAATGTAGTACTTGCATATACAGTTCCAACAAGCCATGAAAGCAAGAATGCTTTAATGATTGCAAGTGATGATATTACCTTAAACTCAAGCTATTACTTTATTTCAGATGCAAATCTTCAAGGTAATAATATATTTAATGGTATTATCTCAAATAACAATGCATTGGGAGATAAAAAAGAGATAGTTATCACTAATCATGTAAATGGGGAATCACAAGAAATGGGTAGAGGAAGAATGATGGAAGGTTTTGATCCTTCTCGTATGACTCCTCCTGAAGGCTTTGATAAAACACGTATGACTCCTCCTGAAGGTTTTAAGGCGCCTCCTAAAGACTTTAAGGAATTTAAGAAATAATCATTTAGCTCTAGAACATCGGTTTCTAGAGCTATTTTTTAACCTTAACATAGTATGGAAAATGACTTATATTAAATCTAATGGAGAATTATTTTATGAATGAAGAACTTATTATGGGTTATAAAGCATTCTTAGATAACGGTAAAACTGAAAGAGAATGTGTTAGCCAGACAGTAAGTCTTGCAAAAGCAAAAGGTTACTCAGAGCTATGTGAAAAAACTGAGTTAAAACCAGGAGATAAAGTTTATTTTATCAATAGAGATAAATCTATAGCACTCTTTCATATCGGTTCAGACGATATTGAAAATGGAATGAATATCCTTGGTGCTCATATCGATTCACCAAGATTAGATTTAAAAATGAAGCCATTATATGAAAAGGATGGAATTGTTTATTTAAACACACACTACTATGGTGGAATTAAAAAATATCAATGGGTTACTCATCCTCTTGCTATACATGGTGTAGTTTTTAAAAAGGATGGTAGTTGTGCACTTGTAAACATTGGTGAAGATGAAGATGACACCGCACTTTGTATTTCTGATATTCTACCTCACATTGCACAGGACCAAATGAAAAAAACTGCTTCTGAATTCTTCCCAGGTGAAGACTTAGACTTAGTAGTTGGTCTTACTCCTCGTGGTAGTGAAGATAAAGATGCAGGTAAAAATGCTATCCTTGAGATCTTAAAAGAGCGCTATGATATCGAAGAAGCTGATTTCCTTTCTGCAGAGCTTGAGGTTGTTCCAGCTGGAAATACAAGAATCCTTGGTCTTGATAGCTCCATGATCTTAGGCTATGGCCAAGATGACAGAGTTTGCTCATACACCTCTTTAATGGCACTTTTAGAAGAAGAGGAAACACCTAAGAGAACTTCATGTTGTCTTTTAGTTGATAAAGAAGAAATTGGTTCAACTGGTTCAACAGGTATGAATAGCGAACTCCTTCCAAATATTGTTTCAGAGGTCTTAGCACTACTAGGTAAATCAAGTGATTTTGCATTAAGAAGAACACTTAGAAACTCATTTATGCTCTCAAGCGATGTAAACTCAGCATATGACCCTCTTCATACAGAGTTATACGATAAGCAAAATTCATCAACACTTTCAGGTGGCGTAGTGTTTAATAAGTATACAGGTTCACGCGGTAAATCAGGAGCAAGTGATGCAAATCCAGAGTTTATTGCAAAGCTTAGAAAGGTTTTAGATGATAATAGTGTTACCTATCAAATGGCTGAAATGGCTAGAGTTGATGTTGGTGGTGGCGGTACAATTGCAAAGTTTGCAGCATACTACGGTATGGAAGTAATTGACTGTGGTGTTGCAGTACTTTCAATGCATGCACCATGGGAAATTACAAGCGTATTTGATGTTGAAAGTGCATATAATTGCTATAAAGCATTCTTAACCCTTTAATTCTTTTGGCCTCTTAATAAAACAATTAAGAGGCTAATTTTATACATTTGTTGCAATTAATAAAATTTTTACAACAATATCACTAAAACACTTCCCCTTTTAGTAAGGTTTCAATATAATAGCCGCAACAAAATTTTCAGGAGAAAACTAAAAAATGGCAACTTATTATAATGAGCCTTCACACACTTTTAGTGAATACTTACTCATTCCAGGTTATTCTGATTCAACTTGCATTCCTTCAAACGTCTCTCTAAAGACTCCTCTTGTAAAATATAAGAAAGGCCAAGAAGAATGCCCTCTTACACTTAATATCCCTCTTGTGTCTGCTATCATGCAATCTGTATCAGGAGTCAAAATGGCTCAAGCATTAGCAAGAGAAGGTGGTATTAGCTTTATCTATGGATCCCAATCAATTGAAGATGAAGCAAAGATGGTAAGGGAAGTAAAATCATTTAAAGCAGGATTTGTAAAAAGCGACTCTAACATTAAGCCAACCGATACACTTGAAGATATTTTAGCTTTAAAGGAGAAAACTGGACACTCAACAGTTGCTGTAACTGACAACGGTAAAGGTGATGGTAAGCTTCTCGGAATAATTGGAAGTAAAGACTATAGAGTATCAAGAATGTCATTAGATACTTGTGTTTCCTCATTTATGACTCCACTTGAAGATCTTGTATATGCTAAATGGCCAATTACACTAAAAGAAGCTAACGACATCATTTGGGATAACAAACTTAATGCACTCCCAATTGTTGATGATGAAGGAAAGCTTTTATATTTTGTCTTTAGAAAAGACTACGATACTCACAAAGAAAATCCTTTAGAAGTATTAGATGCACATAAAAGATACATCGTTGGCGCAGGTATTAATACACGTGACTATGAGCAAAGAGTACCTGCATTAATTGAAGCTGGTGTAGATGTACTTTGTATCGACTCATCTGAAGGTTTTACAGAGTGGCAACAGAGAACTATCTCTTGGATTAGAGCTAATTATGGCGATAAAGTAAAAGTTGGTGCTGGAAACATTGTTGATAAAGCAGGATTTAGATTCTTAGCAGAGTGTGGCGCTGACTTTATTAAGGTCGGTATTGGTGGTGGTTCTATTTGTATCACACGTGAAACTAAAGGTATTGGTAGAGGACAGGCAACAGCTCTTATTGATGTAGCAGAGGAAAGAGATAAATACTTTAAAGAAACAGGTATTTACATCCCAATCTGTTCTGATGGTGGTCTTGTATATGACTATCACATGGCACTTGCCCTTGCTATGGGTGCTGATTTCTTAATGCTCGGTAGATACTTTGCTCGTTTTGATGAGTCTCCTACAGAGAAGATTAATCTCAATGGTAACTATGTTAAAGAGTATTGGGGAGAAGGTAGTGCTAGAGCAAGAAACTGGATGCGCTATGACCTTGGAGGAGATAAAAAATTAAGCTTTGTAGAAGGTGTTGATTCATACGTTCCTTATGCAGGATCTTTAAGAGATAATGTTAAGATGAGTATGAGTAAAGTTAAATCCACTATGTGTAACTGTGGGGCAATTACAATACCTCAGTTCCAAGAAAAAGCAGTATTAACTCTTGTTAGTGCTACAAGTATTACAGAAGGTGGAGCACACGATGTAATACTAAAGGATAATAAGTTCGAAATTAAATAAAGTTTAAAGTGTTTACCTTTGAAGCTATTGTTTCAAAGGTATTTTTTATGTCTTCCAAACAAAAAGAGGGGCCTGCTTTCACAGACACCCTCAGGGAAGGTAGATTCATTTTTTTATTATACGTAGAACAACATCTCACCATATGTTGGATATGGCCAATCCTTTTGATCTACAATAAGCTCAAGACTATCAGCAAATCCTCTTACATCTTCCATTGCTGGGATAATAGCATTTCTTGTGTAGTGTGCAAGATCGCTACCAGTATACTCAGCGGAGAGAGCAACTTGCTTTTCAAGATTAGTAACAGCTCCTTCGAGGTTATCAATTAATTGAGTAAGCTCGTTAACTAAAGCTACTTCGCTCTTACACTCAAGAGTAGGTAATACTGCCTTCTTAGATGCTACTGCAGCTGCAACCTTTCCAGCATACTTTGTACAAGCAGGAAGAACCTGTCTATTAACCATATCAATGAGTGTTGTTGCTTCGATATGAATAGTCTTAGAATACTCTTCATTTAAGATTTCATATCTTGAGTGCATTTCAACAGAGTTGAAGATTCCAAATTCGCTAAAGACTTCAATATTCTTTGGAGCAATGAATGTATCATATGCATCTGGAGAACTCTTGAGGTTCAATAGTCCCCTTCTCTCTGCTTCCTGAACCCATTCAGGAGCATAGTTATTACCATTAAATACAATTCTCTTATGCTCTTGGTAAGTCTTCTTAACAAGCTCTGTTACAGCTGCGTTAAAGTCCTTCGCATCCTTTAACTCCTCATAGAACTCCTTAAGAGCCTTTGCAACAATAGTATTAAGAACAATGTTTGGACCTGCAACTGAGAAAGAAGAACCAAGCATTCTGAACTCAAACTTATTACCTGTAAATGCAAATGGGCTTGTTCTGTTTCTATCTGTTGAATCCTTTGGAATAGCAGGAAGAACATGAACACCAAGTTCCATCTTTTCTTTACCCTTACCATTTACAGCCTTACCACTGATTAAACCTTCAAGAATCTCAGTAAGCTCATCACCAAGGAACATTGAAACAATTGCAGGAGGAGCTTCATTGGCACCAAGACGATGATCGTTACCTGCTGAGGCTACAGATACTCTCATTAAATCCTGATACTCATCAACAGCCTTGATGACGGCTACTAAGAAAAGGAGGAACTGAGCGTTATCCTTTGGACTATCACCTGGCTCAAGGAGGTTAATGCCAGTATCAGTGCTGATAGACCAGTTGTTATGTTTACCACTTCCATTTACTCCAGCAAATGGCTTTTCATGTAAAAGGCAAGCAAATCCATGACGATCCGCAATCTTCTTCAGTAACTCCAGTGTAAGCTGGTTGTGGTCGACTGCGATATTAGTAGTTCCGAAAACTGGAGCAAGCTCATGCTGACAAGGAGCAACCTCATTGTGACTTGTCTTTGCATTGATCC
>NZ_JAXEGN010000025.1:0-10163 GCF_034103065.1 Bullifex sp.
AAATCATACACAACAGGAGCACTATAGTTTTCTTTATTCCAAATACAAATCAAGTCGACACCAATATTTAAAGGTAACCAAGGTTTTATATAATAAGAAAGATTAATACTTGGAATAACAGTATACTCAGCTTTACCACCTTTACTTTCAGTTGGTGCAAATGGGTTAGTAGTACTTGGTGTATTAGTTATTTGCTCACCTCCATGATATTGTGTAATAGTACTAAATTCATCTATTACTCCATGAGCCATTAAGAATATACTTGTTGAAATATCAAATACATCTAACTTCTTGTAACCGAATTTTAAAATACCAGCTAAAGCATCTGAACCAAATGGAAAGGATAAATAACGTTCTAAGAAACTCTGAGAACCTGTCATATATCTAGTAGAAGATACAAAATATAATTCTCTTATATATATATCTTCATGTTCCATAGCTCGATGATACATAAAAGGTGAAGTATAAACGAATTCAGCAACTCCATAACTATAAGAGGACGATGAAACAGGAATGAAAGCTCTAACACCTAGCATTGCTGCTAGGCCATCAGCAGAAGCCCCTGCTTCTCCTGGTTTAGGTTCTCCAAAGACTGCATAATCATCAAGGGCAAATTGTGCATATAATGATAAATTCTTTATTGGAGAATATTCTATTTCTAAAGATGCGAGAGAGTTTGAATTACCAGCCATATAAGCATTATGTAAGAAGAACATTGGATTTAGAATTCTTAAATCTAGGTAATTATCTTTTGATTGATACATCATTGTATCATTAAGAGCTAATAATAGTTTTCCTTGAAGCAATGTAAATTCAAATCTATGTCCTAAGAAAAATCTTAATCCATTTAGAGGTTTTCTATCATTAGTACTATTTTCTTTATTAATTGAGTGTGAAAAAAAGCTTGAAAGCAATTGATAAGAAAACTTATCACTACCTGTAAAAGTTAAAGAAAAATAATCATGATATGGAAGTGTATTTCCAATAATCATGTTTCCTAATGTGCCATTTCCCCACTCTACTTGACCTCTTCCAGAAATAGCTCTAAAAGCTCTATTTCCTACAGCCAAATAGGCATTATTAGGAAAATTCATAATATTAAAGCCATCAGGCAGAAATGGTATATTAGTTCCCCAGATAGAAGATAATCTCTTACTTACTTCATTATTTGACTTTAAGGTTGAAGGGTCGACAGTATGTACATCTGAAGGTGCTACTCCAATGGATGCATCCATATATAGAGATAAGTTGTCCTTATAATTATATCCAAAACCAAGTACAGCAAACTGTCTATCAAGCTTTTTACTGCTAATAATTTCTTTATTTCCTTTAAAGCTTTCATTAGAATGAATCATTAATTGTGGTTCTAGAACTGCATTAAAAATAAATCCATCATCACTATTTAAATAGTTATTTATATGAGTCCAAAGGTCTCTTGCACCATTAGTAGATGGAATTACATTTTCTAATAATCTTCTAACATCTTCATGAGTCCAAGGCTTTGCTCCCATAGGAGATGATTTACCTTCCATAACATATAATGCTTCAACTTCATCATAAACTGGATGAGATAATTGAAATGTTTCTAAAGAATCTGCAAAAATTGCAGAACAACAGCACACAATAAAAAATACAATAAAGCAAATCTTAGATATAGGTTTCACGAATTCATTGTAGCATGGTTTTCTTATTGTTAATATAAATAAGAAAATCCATATTTTAATGTTTTTGAATATCTGGACCAAATAATAATAACTCAACTATTTTGTAAACTTCAGAACTAGGCATAAATTAAACAGTTTGTGGTAATAATCCACAACCGATATGTTCTTTCTCCAATCTTTTAGCATTTTTAATTGCTTTATCAACATCTAGTATTGTTTTTTCATAGGTATCATTATCTGATTTTGAATAATTCTCCCACCCCTATAATTCTTTAACTCGGATATCACTTGTTCAGATTCATCATATTTTTTAGTAGAATAACGTTTGTGGAGCAAATACCATATCTCAAAACAAGGATTTGAAATAACAAGATGAATACAATCATAAGGTTTAGTTTCCATGGTTTTAGAATTTCTTACCTTATTTTTATATCCTGGTTTTATGGTTTAAAAGATTGTTTAGCCATTACTGTTTACTCCACTGTTAATTTTTGGAATGGCATAAAATATACCATCAAGATAATAATCCCTCAACTTAGTAAAAGATGATCTAACAGAGAAGTCGTCAAGAGAATATAGTTTTGAAGAACTATTGCTTTCATCTTAGACTTCAAAATCTCAGGAAAGTAATACTCTTCTTCTTGGCGTTGAAAAATTGTTGAAGCTTTTGTTGAATTATAAATATTCTGCTATCACATTCATTTTAGTTGCAGAAAATCCATACACAAATTTTTTATCTTTATAAATAAATACAAATTCAAAGGAAGAAGGTTTATTTTTCGTCTCTACATCAAAAATATATGGGATAATATTACCAACCATCATTCCAGGTTGTCTATATACAGAATTTCTTATTGTAATTAATGCTGTTGTTATTGCATTGAAAAGGTTTAATTTTCCTAAAGCATTTGCTCCAAATATCATTGCACTTTTTAAAAATCTTCCTTCTTCACTTTCAATACCATTATTTATATAAACTTTATCTGTAGCTGCTTCCATTGATAGAACAGCCCTGAATTCTCGACTGAAATTGAATTAGCATATCCTTCTCTCTCTATTGGTAAATAGAAGGCTATTATGATATATAGGAAAACTCAATGTAAAAACTAAATTATTGTAAAAAATTTAAAAAATACTGATTTTACATCCAATTTAGAAACAAACCCCACCACCAGCAAAGATATCTAATCTCCAGCCATCAAAGAATCCTGAAGTAAGTGGAAGAGCAAACTTAAAGCCCATTTTGAAGTATCTATTTCTTAGTTTAGCTAAGAAACCTATACTTGTATTTACCCCTGATTCATCACATCTGGTGTATTCAAATTGTTCAAGTTTATTGTTTTTCTCATTGTTTGTTGCATAGTTATATTTTTTTGAAAAATATCTGCTATCAATAAAGAAACCCCAAGTATCATTATTAAGTAACTGGTAATATGCAAGTCCTAAGCTAAAATCAAGGCTGTTATCAAAGTGTCTTGAAAAATATCCTTCACTATTTCTTGAAATAGTGAAATCTGCCCCTGCAGATCCAACTACTCCAGCTCTTACTTTAGAGGAAGGAAAGAATACTGCATCAAAGTATGGCCCAATGGTATTAACCATAAATGTATCTTTATATATTGGATTTAACTGTAATGATTCTTTTAAAGCTGATGAAAAATAGTTTCTACCTGATGATATTGATAAACCGCCCCAAAACTCAGCAGAAGCACTTAATGTAACTAGAGTAAGCATACAAAGCAGTAAACACAATATTTTTTTCATCTCTACTCTCCAATCTTTATTCCGACTCCAATAAAGGCTCCAATAGATATTGCAGCATAATCTTCTTTAAACCATTTTTTTAAATCACTTATGTAGAAACACATAATATGTGAATCATAGTATACACCAGCATTTATAAATAAACTATTTGAAATAAAATAATTTAAATATGGTTCAACCTGTACACCTACTACAATAGTCTCTGTAAATCTATCATCACTACCAATTGAGCCTCTTACTGCAGCTCCTAAGTCAAACTTACCTACTCTTGCTCTAAAAATTGGACCAATAGACATAAATACTTTACATCTAGTTTCTTCTAGTACATCTCTTCTTTCATAACTCCAGCTATCAGAATTAAAGTCACCAACTGGTACGTAGTTTATACTCTTATTTGCAAAACCTAGTTTTGTATTAACTGAAAAACCAGTTCGAGAAGTAGGAGTTTTAAAAACATCTAATGTTAAAGATAAACCATTATTAGTTCTCTTATAAAAAGGATCTTCAACTTTATTATTTAACCAAACTGAATCTGCAAACTTTGGAAGAGGGCTTGAAAAGACATTACTATCATAGGAAAAATCATAGGAAGCTTTAAGATACATAGAAGAAGCAGCTATTGTTGTCATAGCAGTTATTAAAAGTAGTAGCATTATTAATACTCTTTTCATATCTTAAACTCCTACAGTAAGACCAAATTTAGCTTGAACTTTATGAGGCTTTTGGTCAAAAACTCCGTTATATACATACCCTATCTCATAATAGATATTAGCAATGCTATATAATACAAACTCTGCCTTAACACCAAAACTCATCATTACCTGCTTTAAGCTTTCACCAACAGTAGAATTTATAACACTTCCATAGGAAATTGCAGCATCGTTAAAAACTGTAATAAATGGATATAAGTCCTTTGCACCAAGTTGAGGTCCAAAGATTGTTAAATATATTCTTCCATAAGCAATATGCTGAGTATTTGGAATAGTAAGTCCAAATATCTTATCTTGCATTACATAGGAAGGAACACTTGTTCCTTCGATATATCGATATGTAAAATTAAATCCCATTGTAGAACTTAACCATGATAACTCTGGACGATTTTTATAGTTGCAAGAACCTATTGTATGAGCACCTTCTATAGATAATGAAAGCTTACTAAAGTCTGCAGTTCCATCATTCATTAATAGTGTTTTTGGCGATAATCGATAATCAACAGAAAGTTTTACACCACTTTTTCTAGTTACTTCATCCTTTAGGAGGTTAATATCAAAGTTAAAGTTAATAAATGTTGAGAAGAAAGAACGCAAGTTCGAGCCATCATTTTTTAACTCAGGATATGCATTAAAGATGTTATCACTAAAGCGTTCTTCACCAAAGCTTTTGAAAAAAACTCCAGATGTATTATTCTCATTGTACATAAAAAAGAGTCTTTCAAAGGCATTTTCAAATCTTCCACCAAAAGAAAATTCAAATCTTAATAGGTCTTTATCAGAAAGAGGAGTTTTGAAAAATCCTTGTGAAAAATGCAGTGAAAATTCATCAAACTGTACACTATAATCTCTTGCTTGATTTAATGAAAAACCAGCTTGAGTAAGTAAGTCAGGATATTGTTCATAGTGCTTTCCACTCTTAGGATCTTGATTTAATGAACGATATGCAAGGCCATTATCAAGTCTAAATGTAAGCTCTGTGATATTTCCATTAACAAAATCTGGAACTGGAAAGTTGAATTGGTATTTTACAGAGGAAGGGAATACGCCCTTGGCAAATTCCGGTTCACTTCGCATCTCTAAGACATGGTAGCCAAAGCCTATTGAAAATAGAGGTAAAGCAAATGTTAGTAATAAGAATGTAATTACTATTATCTTTTTCATATCTTACCTCATACTGAAACGTAGAACCTAAGTTCTGCGTTTTGCCACCATCCAGGAGCTGCCATATTAGACATGTCTTTAGGATCAGAAGCACTAATACCTCTAATAAATGAGTATCCAAAGGAGTACTCAAAACGAATAAAGCCAAAGAGTCTTAAATGGAATAATCCATATATATCACTAATGAGCTCAATTGCTTTAGTTTGGTTAATAAGTTCGTTTACAACATTACCCCAATAAACCTTATTAGATATTCCTATCTCAATAAAGGAATAGCAATCACCAGCTATAAACTGAGGTCCTGCAAAGTGCAACCAAATAGAGTCTGTTAGTGTATTTCTAAGCCTATCGCCTGGGATTTTATTTTCTGGAACTACATTACCACCAACGTGTGAAAAACTATTACTATGGCCTATATACATTGTAGTCCAGTTCTTTCCATCATCCTGTTTATTAGAAAATAGTGTTAACTTCTCTTCTAAGTATACATATGTTTTATTATAATTTGATTGCACACTCTTTGGAGAAAGAGTATTACCAAGCCAAGCTGGTCCATATTCAAATGATAACTCACCATATAAGCCATCATAAGCATCGGTACCAGTCCACTTATCAAAATGCCAGTAGGAAGAAATGCCAATATTATTATTTAATGCCATTCTATTACCTTGTAACCAAGGCATACTATGAATCGAACTATTTGGTCCAAATGGAGCCTTTGGACTTCCATCAGGGTTTACAAATAGTAGTGAGTCAACACTTGAAATAAAAGGATTACCTTCAAGAGCCATTGAATACCTTGTATTCCAGCTAAGTCTTAAATCAACTAAGCTTCCTGTTCCCGATACAGGGTTAGTTCCAAAGCCCTGTTGTACATAAAGATAAATATTTGTTTTAGGATTAAAGTATTCTCCACTAAGGTATTTATCACTATAGTCTCTATTTCTTTCTGCTACGGTCATCGACCAATATGGAATACCTTTATCATAGGTGTAGTATTCAGCAAGGGAAGTAGAAGAGTATCCAAATTCCATAGAAATATTAAATTTTGTTTGAGGAAAATTATCATTTAATAAAGGAACATAGTTTACATAGGAAAAGCTTGTTCCAAGAGGAAATAAGCCTAAGCCAAAGCCATTTTGGCCACCACTTACGCTATCAATATATGTATCAAAAGTTAACGAATCGGCAAAACAGACTGCACTAAACAGCACTATTAGCAATGCCGTTATTAATATCTTTTTCACAAATCTCCTCATTTCTTCTTATCTTAATATAATACTATAATGTATATAAATAGTCAAAAGTGATAATATTTCATTTAACTGTAATAAATTAAATTCTTTTTTATTCTTTTCCTATATATGCAAACAAGGACGCTTCGCAGCGTCCTTGTATTCTTATTCTCGAATCTATTAGAAGTTCCAGAGAGCACCGATGTAACCAGCAAAACCAAAGCCAATATTAAGCTTTGTAGCCTGTTAGAGAGTTACTCCTGGAGCTAAGCGAAGGTATAATGTTATAGGAACTTCAGAGAATGTGTACTCAATTCCAACTGGTACGAGAACTGAAAGGTCTAAACCAAAACCATCAGCAAAAGTCATTGCTGTGCTTACACCAGCACCTACTGTGATTGGGAACTTGCAGTTTCTACCACCGTCGATTGTGTAAACGTTGTAAGAAGCAGCAGCGTCAGCTGAAAGTGTAAATGGATTAAACTTGAAGTTGTTTAAACCAACGTTTGCGAGAACATCAAATTCACCCATACCAAAGCGAAGACCAACACCAGTGTTAGTACCAAGGTTAAGACCTACACCTACTGAACCCTTCTTTGTTACGCCATTGTAAGAGTTAGCTGCAAATACTGGAGCTACGAGGCAAAGAACAAGAAGTGCTACTAAAACGATTCTTTTTTTCATTTCTTTCTCCTATTAAAATAGTAATTTTAAAGTTAATTATAGTTGTTCAAACTGACAACAATAAAACTACTAAAAAGTTACATAAATAATACACATCTGTCATAATAATTGACTTTTTTAAAATAAAAGTCAACTTATGACATACTATTACTATCTTCAAAACTATATTTAACATTGCTATAATATTGACCATGAAAAGTCTATATGCAAAGAGTCCAGCTGAATTAGAGAAGATTTTAAAGCTTGAAAAGAGTTATCAAGCTAAACAAATTTATTCATGGTTAATTAAAGGTGTTACAGATTACGATAAAATGACTAACATTCCTAAAAAAGTTAGGGATGATTTAAAAGAACACTTTCCTAAAGCTATTTCATCAAAAATTGTAAAAGTTCAAAAAGCTGATAGCGCAACAAAACTATTAATTGAACTCTATGATGAATCATTAATTGAATGTGTAATGCTCACAGATGGGGATAACAGAAAGACTGCTTGTATTTCATCACAAGTTGGATGTGCTATGGGTTGCTCCTTTTGTAAAACAGGTACAATGGGACTTGTTAGAAATTTAGAAGACTTTGAAATTGTTGAGCAAATGGTACACCTTAGAACTCTTGCAGAGGACATTACTCACATAGTATTTATGGGAATGGGAGAACCACTACATAACTTTGGACCATTAATGAGTGCTATTTCTGAGTTTCATAGAAGTGAAGGTTATAACATTTCAATGCGTAGGATGACTATTAGTACCTCAGGATTAGTTCCTGGAATTAATAAACTTACAGAGCTTAATCTTGGAATTCGCTTGGCAGTATCACTTGTTAGTGCTAATAACGAACTACGTTCAAATATTATGAAGGTAAATAGAAGCTATCCTCTTCCGGAGCTTAAGAAAGCACTTATTTCTTTCCAGCACACTATGGGTAAGAGAATTACTCTTGAATATTGCATGCTCAGTGGTGTTAATACAACAAAAGAGAGCGCTAAAGAGCTCTCTCAGTTTACTAAAGGATTAATGTGTGTTGTTAATCTTATCCCATGGAACCCTATCGATGAACTTGAATACGAGTCACCAACAGAAAGCGAGATAAGAGCTTTTACTCGTGAGCTTGATAGCTTAAATGTTTCCTACACTCTCCGCATGACTAAAGGTAGAAGTATCAGCGGAGCGTGTGGTCAACTTGCAACTTCAACTAGAAGGTAAAGCTAATATAAGCTTTAGCTTCTGCTCTATTTGAAAGTTCAGGAATAAATGCGTATCTAACATCAAGGCCAAAGCCTGTTGTTTTATTAAACTTATATCTTAAATCTACACCAGCAACAGCGCCTAAGTGGACGTTGAAGTTATCAACTGTAAATAATCCTGCTTTAGTAGAAGCTTTATTTACAAATAAGCGTCCACCTGCAAAGCCTGTTATTGAGAAGTGGTCATCAACGATATACTTTAAGTTTAAGGTTAAGTCAGCATAAGCATTTTTCTTAAAGCTTCCTTTGGAAATATCAATAGCATAGAAATTTAGTCCACCTTCTAAACCTAAGCCAAGTGATACTCTTGGATTTAATACAAAGATATTCTCAATGTCTAATCCAGCAGCAAGGTTAACACCATGCATAAGTGGATTAGAGCCATTTAATGCATAACCTATTGAAAGCTTCATTGTTAAATCAACAGGTGCTTTAACAACTTCAACTTCTTTATCGATCTCTATTTCATTAACACTCTTTACTTCTGTAACAGTTAATTCTGGAGCCTTTGGAAGCTCTGTTTCAGGTGTAAATGGAATTACTACAGGTTCAACATCTTTTGTTTCTACTACACTTTCTACAACAGGTTCACTTACGACTACTTCTTCTTTAATATCAGCTTTTACTTCATAAGTTCCATCGTAAAGCCATGAGGCAAAGATAGGGATATCAGCTGCTAAAACATCTAAATAAAGCCAAGTATCAAATTCTGTAAATTCAATTGGATAACTTAAGATGATAAGGTCTTTATCAAGAGCAAAGGTAACAAAACTACACTCTTCTGGGTAAGCATCAGCAACTTGAGCTGCAACATATAAAAGAAAATCAACAGGGACAATATCAGATGGATATGTAATTGTTGTCATTCCATCTGTTGATGTTACAACACACTCATAGCCATAGATATCGAGTTTTTGAACAAACTTAAAGTCTTCAAAGTTTGGGTCCTTTTTATTTTGGTCAATAGCATTTTGAAGTTCTAATACTAGGTTTGAAACATCATCACGTTTTTCATAGTTAAGCTTTAAAGTCTTTCCAATTCTGCTAAAGCTAACACCATCTAGCATATTGAAAATAGCTGTAAGATCTTCATCACTAACTAAGGATGCAAGTGTAAGTTCTGCATGGTCACTCCAGAAAATTCCAGATATATCTTCATCATTTAGTTTTAAAGAAGCAGATATTGGTTTTTCCTCTTCTTTTACTTCTGCAGGTTTAACTTCCTCCTGCTTTACTGGAGCAGGTGTTTCAACAACTGGTTTACTAACTGTCACGTCTTTAGGTTGCTCAGGAGTCTTTACTTCACTTTTTAAAGGAGTAGGAGTCTCAACTGTTTTTACAACCTCTGCAACAGTTGTTGGAGCTTCATCTTTATTAATTTTTACATTTAAGTAAATTATTGCAGCAATTGCTGCCACAGCAAATACTGTAAACACTGCAAGGGATATTATTGCAACTTTCTTTTTATTACCACTCATCAATATACCTCATTTAGATATTATACAAAGATATGCAAGGTGACAACAAATGAATTTTGTAGTTATTGTGTCTTTATACAAAAAAGGACAGTTTTTAAGCTGTCCTCTTGTGTGTGAAGCATTATCCATGCATTTATTTGTTAATCTTAACTTCAATTCTCTTAGCAATAGCCTTTTCAGACTTAGGAATTGTGATAAGAAGAATACCATTCTTGTAG
>NZ_JAXEGN010000026.1:0-2532 GCF_034103065.1 Bullifex sp.
CCTGAACCTAATATTTATAATAATGAAGTTTCTTCATTAGCAAGTAAGCCAGTTGCTGTAATAACCAATATCATGACTGTTTCTAATGGTGAGGTAGCAACAAATATAGTTAAAGCATTTGATAAAGGAAAACAAGTTGGAGGAAAGACCTTAGGAGGACAAGGAACTCTTTCTTCTGATGCCTTAGTTGTAAATGCTGGACAATTTAGTATAGGTAATTACATAACATCTGTTTACACTCCTTTTGCACAAATATTAGATGTAAATGGTAATTCTCTAGAAGGTGTTGGCTGTATCCCTGATATCCCAGTTGAATTTAACTTAGAAGGATTTAATGGTGGAGATGATTTACGTCTTACTGAGGCTTTTAAATATATAAGAGAAAGTAACTAAGTAAAATGAAGAAGATAAAAGTTCTAATATTTTCATTAATTATTCTTTTGCTTATTTCCTGTAATTACTCTTCTCCCGGAGTTTAGACTTTCAATCTAGCTAAAAATCAATAAAATCATCGATTCAGCCCTTAAATGGGCTTTTTTTGTGCTTTTTTAATTATTTTTGTTAGATTTTTCTTTACATACGTCCATATACGTGCTATAATTGTTTCATGCATATAAATGTTATTCCAGAAAAGAAAACAGGTAGAAAACTAATGGTGTTTGTTGAGACTTTCACAGGAGAAGATCGAAAACAGCATTCAAGGACTGTAGAAAAAATAGGATATGTTGATGAATATTTAGATCGTTATGATGATCCAGTGGCTCACTTTAGAGAAGAAGCTAAGAAAAGGACCCAAGAGTTAAAGGAGAATACTAAGGGTAATATTATAAATCTCTCTTTACAGAAAGATGGAATAATGCGTTTTAATGAAAATGGGGAGTACGATATAAAAATTCATTATGGAGATGCCTTCATTGCATGGGTAATACACAGACTTCGTCTTGATAGATTCGTTGACAGCAGAAGGAAGTATCTTAATTGTGGCTATAATCTCACCAATCTAATGAGGCTCTTTATATACGAAAGGATACTCTCTCCTGCGTCAAAACTTAATAACTGGAAAAATAAAGATAGTTATTACGAGAAGATGAACTTTACACAGGCTCAAATATACTCAGGACTGCAGCAGCTTGGAGAATATAAAGAAGACATGCTTGTTCACCTTGATAAAGTAATGAAGGAACTATATGGAAGGCAGACAGGATATGGGTATTTTGATGGAACTAATGTTTATTACGAAATTGAAGATGAAGATGGTTTTAGAGAAAAAGGATGTAGTAAAGAGCACAGACCTCTTCCAATAACACAACTTGGGGTTATGTTGGACTCCAATGGTTTTCCAATGTCATATGATGTGTGGGCTGGTAATACAAATGACTGTATTATGCTACCTCCTGCTGTAAAAAGAGCACGAGAAAAGTTTGATATGAAGCACATGATATATGTAGCTGACAAGGGATTCTATTCTGGTGACACAATTGCAGACATAATAATAAACCATGATGGATATGTTATATCCAATTCTGTGCGTGGGAAAAAAATAGATGGGGAAATAAAGAAAAAGGTGCTGGACAGAAGCAATTATACATACATAGATGCTGCTGGCAAAGAACAAGAAGGATTCAATGAAAGCACTCAGTTCATGTATAAGACGATTGAGACAATTAGTAACCGTAATGTTACAGACATAAAAGGAGATAAAAAGAAGGTTAAGGTCGGTAAACAACTTATAGCGTTCTGGTCACGAAAATATGATGAGAGGGCAAAAATGGACAGAATGGAGACTCTTGAAAAAGCTTTACTGAAAAGCCATACATCTTCAAAGAGTAAGATTGATAACACATATGGTTCAAATAGGTTTCTGTCTACTGAAATAAAAGATGGCGAAGGTAATGTTGTTGAAAACTATAATGCTACTGTTAAATTCAACCAAAATGCAGTTGATGATGTTGAAGAATTGGATGGATTCTATATCATTGAAAGTAATCTTGCTGGTATTGGCTGGTATGATGATACACAGCCGTTTGAGGAAGGACAAACCTGTCGCTGGCGTGAAGATTGGGGCATGCTTCAACTAAATCGGAAACTTACTGCTTTAGATATCATTGGTATATACAGAGGTTTATGGAAAATAGAAGATTCTTTCAGAACTATGAAGTCTTTTCTTAAGATGAGACCTGTATTTGTTTGGTCAAGAAAAAGCTTGGAAGGACATTTCCTAATCTGTTTTCTTTCTCTTCTAATAATGAGAATACTAGAATTTGAGACTGGTAATGAATTCACAACTAGACATCTTACTGAATCTTTACGAAAAGCATTTTTAGCTGAAATTTCTCCTGGAGTTTATATGACTTTATACTACGACGTTGTGCTTATGAACCTTTCTAGAAAGATGAATTTAGATGCTAACCAAATGGTTTATACTCAAAAAGATCTTCAAAAATTATTCGCAAGGACTAGAAAAGATTCATAACGTATTTAACAATTTTCTCTATTATAACAAATAACTACTTGCAATACAAGTAGTTATTT
>NZ_JAXEGN010000027.1:0-5120 GCF_034103065.1 Bullifex sp.
TAGAATCTATCATTGATGATATATATCTTGCTCTTTTTACTTCATCTCCTTTCTTAGATGCTTGTACCTCTATATCATAGTAAGTACCTTCTTTATCAACAGCAAGACAGTCTAGAATAACAGAATGTCCTTTATCATAGAGATATATATCATCTTGTGTGTTAATTTTTAATATGGATATATCATCTCTATTTAAGGTTACTCGAACAATATGCTCTACAAAAGGACTATTATCCTTTGCCATAGTGCGAAAGAGAGTATCATCGATAGGACGTAGTGACCTCGCTATCGCTCTTTCTTCCTCTGTATATTTTTCTTTTGATTTCAACATACATTTCCTTATTAATAACTTCTTGAGATAGTATTACAAAGATTTACTTCTCTTTTGTTTTTATTACCTCCTACTATTAATAATAAAAATTTGTTTTTTTCTATTTATTATAGAGAAACTAATACTCTTACAGGTATGACCTAAAAGAGTATAAGATTAGTCATTTATTCGTGTTTCTCTATAATCTTTAATCCATATAAATCCATTATTTATGTAATCATCCATACTATTATTAAAGGAAATAGGAATACTAGGTATTAATGAAAACTCAAGATAGTTTTTATTCAAATGGAGTACTTATTGTGTAACTTAAGTAATAGTGCTCTATCCTATAATTCTTTTGAATAAAGCTTATCCCAATACATATGCCAAAATAATTAAAAAATTGATATTTCAAAAATCTCCTAATACATAAATGTCATGACTACCTTGATATGAAATATCTGTTCTATAGCCTGTATCAGTTTTTTAGCCACCACTAGAAAGCATTTAGAATTAATTTGAATCTCTGGAATTTAAGCTATTTTTTTTGATTAATAAAATCAAAAGAATAATTTAAAAATATAATCCTGTAGATGGGCAGGTAGTATCGTTAATAGTTTCATCTTTAAACTATTCTTCACATTGTAATAATATTTAGGATGCTTACTCTCTAAAGCTTTGATATATACTTTTGCTAATATTTTAGGGTCTTTTGCATTTTTAAGCTCCCCTGTCATTAAGAACTTAATACGAGTTAAGAAACGTTTATAGTACTTTGTTGATGCTAATAGAGTATCAAAAGCTGAATTAATTCCACCCTGCATATTAGTTTTAAATGCACCAGGTCTTATTCCAATTACCTTAATACCATGAACCTGCATCTCACGTCTTAAAGAGTCGTTATAGTTATCTACAGCATGTTTGGATAGAGGATAATACCCATGAATAGGAATAGCAGTAATACGTGCATATTCACTTGAAATATTTATTATTCTTCCTTTTGCAGATTTAATTTCTTCAAAGAACAAGTTGTTTAGTTTAAAGGTCGATGTAAAGTTTATTGCCATTATCTTATCTATTGTCGTAAATGGAAGCTCAACAAATGAACCTAAAATTACAATACCTGCAAAATTAGTAATTACATCTACTTTATCTGTATAATTAGTTACCTTTTTATAGAAGTTTAAAATGCTTTCATCAGAAGTTAAATCAAGAGGGAATAAATACTCATTACCTCTTATGGTTTCTTCCTTTATTGCAAGGTCACCTTCAAATACTCTATATCCCTTATTAAGTAATTGTTTTATGACGGCTTGAGCAAGACCACTTAAAGAACCTGTTATTACTGCATTTTTCATAGCTGTTAACTATAAAACAAAAGGCATGGAATTTCCATGCCTTAAAGTCTTAGTGACAATGATGACTCATTTTGCTCCACTGTTCTTGAGAAGATTGATGATATAAGTCTTCTTTACAGCTTTAGCGTAATCAAGAACTGAGTGACCTTGATAATCGCAGACATTGATATCTGCACCACACTTGATGAGCTGAGTAGCAATCTTTGTCTCACTGTTGTTGTTTACAGCCATAATTAAAGCTGTTTCGCCAAGATAGTTTCTTGCATCGATGTTTGCACCTGCTGAAAGGAGTGTCTCAATAACCTTTGGATTGTCTGAATTGTTTGCAGCAAGGTGAAGTGCATTTGAACGATACTTTGGTTCTGCTTCGTGGATATCACCACCAAGTTCGATAAGAGCTTTAAGAACTGCTACACAGTGATTATACTGAGCTGCGAGCATTACAGGAGTTAAACCCCATTCATTGTGTACATTGATGTCCGCACCTGCTTCAACAAGCTTTTTAATTTCACTTGCTTTTGTTGCTGAGATTGCAGCCTGAAGAAGCTTCTTGTTTAAAGAATCAGTAGATTTTGCCATTTGTAATTTTCTCCTTAGCTATAACCTATTATTTATATAAGAAAAGGTAAATAGGAAAAAATATTAAAATACCGTTTTTTACTATAACTAATCTTAGATAATACTAAAAATTACTTGATCAGTATTAAGATTTTTAATACCCCTATTATTTGTTTGTCAATTTCTTTCTCATCAACTATACTTAATTCATGATCACAAAAGATATGATTAAAAGAGTTCCTAAAGTTGAACTTCATGACCATCTTGATGGTGGACTAAGAATTGAAACTATTATTGAGCTTTCAGAAAAAGAAAATCTTCCGCTCCCTTCTCATGATCCTGTGGAGCTTAAAGCTTGGTTTGTAAGGGGCTGTATGCAAAAGTCTCTTTCTCTTTACTTAGAAACTTTCCAATACACTATTGCTGTTATGCAGACAAAAGAGAACTTGGAGCGTATTGCATTTGAAGCAATTGAAGACTTAGCTAAAGAGAATGTTGTTTACGCAGAAATAAGATTTGCTCCAGATTTGCACACTCAAAAAGGTCTAAATCTAGAAGAAGTTGTTACAGCTGTTCTTGCTGGCCTTGATAGAGGAAAGGCCAAAACAGGGCTTCAATATGGTTTAATTTTATGTGCAATGCGTAATGAGGATCCTGCTCATACTCTAGAAATTGCTGAATTAGCTGTAGCTTTTTCAGATAGAGGTGTTGTAGCCTTTGACATCGCTGGTGATGAATATGGTCATCCACCTAAGAAGCACTTAGATGCATTCCAATATATTAGAAATAAAAACTTTAATATTACAATTCACGCAGGTGAAGCCTTTGGAGTTGAGTCTATTTGGCAAGCCATTCAAATCTGTGGTGCACACAGAATTGGTCATGGCGTAAGACTCGTTGAAGATATGCACATTGAAGGTAGTAGCATATTAAAGCTTGGTTCACTATCACAATTTGTACTTGATAGAAGAATACCAATGGAAATGTGCTTAACAAGTAATGTTGGAACTGGTGCTGTAGAAAGCTATGAAAAGCATCCTTTCCCAATCTTCTTTAAAAATAACTTTAGAGTATTTTTATGTTCTGATAATCGCCTCATGAGTGATACTAACTTAACTAAAGAATTCACTATTGCTGCAGAAAAGTATAATTTATCTCTTCGCGATATTGAAAAGATTACTATAAATGCAATGAAATCTGCATTCCTTCATCACAATGAAAAGATAGCAATTATCTATGATATTATAAAAAAGCAATATGCTGAACTTCGTAAGGAATACTCAATAGATTAAAAGAGAGGGCAACTTGCCCTCTCCTATTTTCATACTGATTTAATATTTGGTGATTTATATTCTTTGTATTCAACACCAACTCTTTCAAGCATTGTTTCAACTTCACTTTGCAAACCACAAAGTGCAACCTTAAAGCCTCTAGCTTTACATTCTTCAAGAATTGAACCAAGCTCTTCAGCACCACTATGATCTATTTGGGAAACGCCTCTTAGAGAGAAGACGAACTTCCTAAATCCTTCACTTGCTAATTTATTTACAACAGCTGTTATCTTATCTTGGTTACCAAAGAAAAGCATACCATTAATAAATATTGCACATGTATCTTTACTTGCCTTTTCAACTTCAATTGTTAAGTCAGAGCTAGCTCTTAATACAAATAATAGCATTGAAAGACCAACACCAATAATAATTGCTGTTGTAAGGTCAAATACTACAGTTGCAATCATTGTAACTAAGAATTGAGCAATACTTGTCTTAAGCTTCTTTGAGAAAATAACATGAATAGTTTCCCACTCATTCATTCTCCAAGCAGTAACCATTAATACACCTGATAACGCTGCAAGAGGAATCTTTGCCATTAATGGGGAGAGTAAGAACATTGATAAAAGTAATCCAACGGAGTGAATTACTGATACCATTCTTGTTACACCACCACTTTTAATTGCTACACTTGTTCTTGCAATAGCAGCTGTAGCAGGAATACCACCAAAGAAAGGAATTAAGGCATTACCAATACCTTGTGCATAAAGTTCTTGAGTTGCATCAATCTTTTCACCCTTCATCTTTCCCCCAGATGCACCACAAAGGAGAGATTCGATCATACCTAAGAGTGCAATTGATAATGCAGGAGATAAGAACTTGACTAAGTAAGCAGGATTTAATGATGAGAACATCAATCTTTCTTCAGGAAGTAATGTTCTAGGAATTGCTCCTACAGTTGCAACATCTAAGTTAAAAATTAGTTGAACAACTAAAGCCACAATAATTGCAAGAAGTGATGATGGGAAAACTTTATTAAACTTCTTTGGCCAAAGTATCATGATTAGGGCACAAAGAACTGTATAAAATACAGCACTAAGTGCTGGATGGAAGCCTAGTGTAAAGTAGCTCCCAAGCTTTGCAATTGCACTACTACCTTGTGATACTGTTCCAAAGGCATTATCCACCTGTCCAAGTGCAATGATAATAGCAATGCCAGATGTAAAGCCTGTAATTACTGGTTTAGGAATAAAACTAACAAGTTTACCAATCTTAAAGATTGCAAAGAGCAATAATAAAAGTCCTGATAAGAAACCTGCTGCAAATACCCCCTGTAAACCATAGGTTGCACTTAAGGAAAGCAAAATTGCAGCCATAGCTCCAGTTGGTCCAGATATCTGATATGAAGCACCTGATAACCCACCAATTACAAGACCTGCAATAATTGCACAAATGAGACCAGAAGCAGCATCTGCTCCTGATGAAACACCAAATGCTAAAGCTAAAGGAAGAGCAACAGCAGTACATGTAATACCTGCAAGAGCATCTTTCATAAAAGCAGAAGCATTATAACCTCTAAATTCTTTTTTAAGGATTGTAAAGTAATTATTTATCTGCATA
>NZ_JAXEGN010000028.1:0-15840 GCF_034103065.1 Bullifex sp.
ACATTTAAATTAATGGATGTGTTATTAGATTTAGGAGAAAAGATAAAATTTAATGAAGGAGGCAAGATAGAAATGTGGCCAGCAGTAAAACAGATGAAAGAAGAAAGCTTTAATAATGGTGCAGATTATGGAGCATTAAAATTTGCTAATAAAATGGTTAATTCTCATATGTTAACTATTGATCAAGCTGCTAGAGAATTAAATCTTACAGTAGAAGAATATCTTGCTGCAGTAAAGAATCTTAAGAAATAACGAATGAAGTTATGAAGTATCCTTCTTGGGCCTCACTTTTATAGTGGGGCTTAATAATCTTGTTGTTTCATTTATTGTTTTTAATGTTGAATAATTCTATTTATTAAATTTAGGAAATAAAAAGTAAAAAAAAATAATGTTTCTATAAATAGTATCTTTACAAAAGTTTTGTTTCTTCATATAGTAACATGCATCGGAGGACAAACAAAATGAAAAAACTACTCACAATCGCACTTATAACAATTTTAGCACTTTCAACAGTATTTGCTTCAGGAGCAAAAGAAGATAACGGAGTTAAAAAATATAAAATCGGTGTATCAAAATTATTAACTCATCCTGCTCTTGATGCAATTG
Source organism: Bullifex sp. (assembly GCF_034103065.1). Taxonomy (NCBI): domain Bacteria; kingdom Pseudomonadati; phylum Spirochaetota; class Spirochaetia; order Spirochaetales; family Spirochaetaceae; genus Bullifex; species Bullifex sp. Next base: position 607 of record NZ_JAXEGN010000028.1, read on the forward strand.
CACAAGGAATTTCAGACTACCTTGCAACAACAGATTTAAATTATGAAATTAGAGAAGAAAATGCAAATGGAGATATTTCAACATGTGCATCTATCGCAGCACTCTTTAAGGAAGAGAAAGTTGATGTAGCTGTTGGTATTGCTACTCCTACTGCTCAAGCAATCTTTAATGCACTTCCAAATACTTTACAGGTTTATTCTTCAGTTACAGACCCTGTTAGTGCTGGCTTAACAGATAATGACTTAGTATGTGGTGTATCAGATATGGTACCTGTAAATACTCATTTAGAGTTAATCACAAAACTAACAGGAGCTAAGAGTGTTGGTATGGTTTACACTTCATCTGAAGCAAATGGTATTACCTTAATGGAAGCTATGCAGAGTGCTTGTGATGCAAAAGGTATTAAACTTGTAACTGTTGCTGTTTCTACTTCTGCAGAAGTAAGAGTTGCTGCTCAGTCTATTATTGATAGAGTTGATGCAGTTTATGTTGCAACTGATAACACAGTAGTAAGTGCTATTACTGCTCTCTCAGATGTATGTGCACAAGCTAAAAAACCTCTCTTCTCAGCTGATACAACATCTTCCTTTGATACAGATGTTCTTCTTGCAGGTGGTTTTGACTACTACAAGAGTGGTCTCCTCACTGGTCAGTTAATTGAAAGAGTTATTAAGGGTGAAAAGCCAACTGACATTGGAATGACTCTACTTGATGAAGCAAGTCTCGAACTATACATCAACTTAGATGTTGCAGAAAAACTTGGTATCGCAATTAGTGATGATATGATTAAAAATGCAGCATATGTAATAAAAGACGGAAAGAATACTAAATAATTTAGTTAGTCAGTTATGGAAACGGGGCTAATCCCCGTTTCTTTTGTGTTGACACAAATGTGTAAATTGATGATAAAAAAGGCTGGTTATAAAAAGGATTTATCATGATCGAAGGAATATTCATTGAAGGCTTAATTTTCAGTGTCATGGCACTAGGAATATTAATAAGCTTTAGACTACTAGATTTAGCTGATTTAACTTGTGATGGCTCTATTGCAACAGGTGCAGCTGTTGCTGCTGTAGCAATAGTGAATGGAATACCTATTCCTGTTGCTATGTTACTTGCTTTCTTTGCAGGTGTTCTTTGCGGACTTTGTACTGCAGCAATTCATAACCATTTAAGAATACCAGGCCTCCTTGCAGGTATCTTAACTATGACTATGCTTTATTCAATCAATTTAAGAATACTTGGAAACAAAGCAAATTTACCACTTGTAAAGGTAAATACACTCTATAAAGCTTTCCCAAAGCTCTTTAAAGCATTTCCACCTGAGGTTGCATCACTAATTGGAACAATAATAGTAATAGTGATTATTAAAGTAATATTAGATTTATTCTTCCACTCTGATTTAGGTATCTCTCTTGGTGCAATGGGAGGAAATGAACAAGTAGTAATTAGCCTTGGAATGTCTCCTTCTGTTTTAAAATACATTGGTCTAGGACTTTCAAATGGATTAATTGCACTCTCAGGAGCCCTTCTTGCTCAATACCAAGGCTTTGCCGATGCTTCCCTTGGTACAGGTATGGTTGTACAAGGTCTTGCAGCAATTATGCTTGGCGAATTTGTATTTAATACAAATAAAATAAGCTTAATTACACTGCGTGTTGTAATTGGTTCAATTATATATAAAGGTTTAATGTACTTTGGAAGAAAGTATGGCTATCTTATTGGAATTACACCTAATGACTTTAAGCTATTAACTGGCTTACTTGTAATTGTCTCATTAATCATTGCATCAACAAGAGTAAAAGCTAGTGAAGAAAGTGCTAAAAAGAAAGCTCTTTCAAAAATCAAGGAGAGTAACTAATGTTAGATATTAAACATGTAACTAAAGTCTTCTTCCCAGGAACAGTAAATGAAAAGGTTGCTCTTGAAGATATTAATTTAACTATTAATGAAGGTGATGTAATTTCTGTTATTGGTTCTAATGGTAGTGGTAAATCAACACTATTTAATATGATAGCAGGTACTTTTCCAGTTACTAACGGTAATATCCTTCTTGATAATAAAGATATTACTAAGGAAAAAGAGTATAAAAGAGCCTTTTATATGGGTAGAATTTTCCAAGATCCAACTAAAGGAACTAGTGGAAATATGTCCATTAAGGATAATCTTTCTCTTTCCTTAACAAAAGGTATGAAAGGTCTTAAATTCTCATATAACAATAAGAAAAAAGCACTATTTGAAGAGTTATTAAAGCCAATTCACTTAAGTAACCGTTTAGAGGATAATGTTGGTCTTTTATCAGGTGGTCAAAGACAGGCTTTAACTCTAATTATGGCATGTTTAAGTAAACCAAGATTACTTTTATTAGATGAGCACACAGCAGCCTTAGATCCTGAAAATGCGCGCATAGTAATGGAATTAACTAAGGAGTATATTGAAAAAGATAAACTTACTGCTATGATGGTTACCCATAACATGCAATTTGCAATTGAGTTTGGAAATCGCTTAATTATGATGGATGAAGGTCACATTATCATGGATGTAAGTGGAGATGAAAAGAAAAACCTTACAATTCCACTATTAATTGAAAGATTTAGAAGTGCTAGTAATAAGGATTTTACCTCTGACGAAGGCTTATTAACTCATTAATTATCGCTTTTTCTATGTGTATTGCAACTTGATTAAATAAGGAGTATACACATAGGAACTATAATTATTGCTAATAAGGGTTAATAAATGAAATCTTGCTCATCTGCTGAAAAAAAACATCTCTTTTCAGCTAAAGAGTTATTTGCACTACTATTTCCACTAGCTCTTGAACAGCTATTAACAATTGCAATTGGTATGGCCGATACCATAATGGTTTCATCATACTCTGAAAGCGCTGTTTCAGCTGTTTCATCTGTTGATTTAATTTCTTGGCTATTTATCGTAGTCTTTTCTTCCTTCTCGACAGGAGGAGCTGTAATTGTAAGCCAGTACATTGGAAGAAGAGATTTAGAAAATGCAAAAAGTGCGGCAAAGAATTTAACTATCGTAAGTATTATTCTATCATTAATAATGACAGCTATTACAATAGCGCTTAAGGATATAGTTCTACACTTAGTATTTGGTACGATTGAAGAAAGTGTCTACATAGATGCAACTAAGTATTACATTCCTATTGCCCTATCCTATCCATTTTTAGCACTTTTTGATGCAACAACTGCTATTTCTAGAAGTGTTAATAAAACAAAGAGGATATTCTTTGTTTCTCTATTAATGAATGTAATTAACATCTCAGGAAACTACATATTAATACATATAGTTAATCTAGGTTCTTTAGGTGCAGGAATTGCTTCCCTTCTTTCAAGAATAATTGGTTCATTAGTTATGCTCTTTATTTTAATGAGAAAAACTGAAGAATGCTCATTAAGTGGAATTACTAGAACAAAAATAAATATTAAACACGTAAAAAATATAACAAGAATTGCAATTCCATCTGCTTTTGATGGAGCACTGTTCCAAGTTGGAAAGCTTATTGTTCAATCACAAATAGCTACATTAGGAACTTCATCACTTGCAATACATGCCATAGTTTGTAACTTTAATAGTTATTGTAATATTCCACAAAATGCCTTTGTGTTAGCTGTTATTACATTAGTTGGGCAAGCTGCCGGGGCTGAAAGAAAGGATGAAGAGAGATATTGGACTAAGTGGTGTGTAGTATGCTCAATAATTACCACAACTATTTTTGTTCTTCCAATGTTTATTTTTACACCTCAAGTAGTATCCATATATGGGTTAAACTATGCATCAAGTTTAGAAGCAATTCCTATTTGTAGACTTTGCTTAATAGCATGTACTCTTATTATTCCGTTTGCATTTACTATCCCTAATGCATTAAATGCAACAGGTGATGTTAAGTACACCATGATTGTATCAATTCTAAGTATGTGGATATTTAGAGTTGCTCTTGTTTTCATTCTTCTAAGAGTATTTAATTTTGGTGTTGATGGGGTTTGGTATGCAATGTATGCAGACTGGATCTTTAGAGGGTTATTATACACACTTCGTTTTTGTGGAACTAAATGGCAAAATAAAAAAGCTATTAAAGAGGAGTAATTTATGATTAGCTCACTTGCTTTAATTTTTATATTATCACTTCTTGCAGGCGAACTGATGAGGAGAATAAAGCTTCCAAGAATTATTGGTATGATTTTTGTTGGAATCATTATTGGACCATATGTATTAAATTTACTTTCTCCTGAAATTCTAAGTATATCGGCAGAGCTAAGAAAGATTGCTTTAATTATCATATTAATTAAAGCGGGCTTAACACTTAACCTTGATTCCCTAAAAAAAGCATCTAGACCTGCCCTACTCTTATCGTTTTTACCAGCAACCTTTGAAGTAATAGGTATTACTATATTTGCACCTCTCTTTTTTGATATCACAAGAACAGAAGCAGCATTACTTGGAGCGGTGTTAGGAGCTGTTTCTCCTGCTGTTGTAATTCCAAAGATGACAGAGTTAATTGAAAAAGGTTATGGAAAAAACAAAAGTATTCCGGAGATGATTCTAGCTGGAGCATCGCTTGACGATATTTTTGTAATAGTACTTTTTTCATCATTTCTATCTGCAAACCAAAGTGGAGAAATTAATTTAACTTCATTTTTATCAATACCAGTATCAATTATTTCAGGAATAGCCTTAGGAGCTATAGTAGGACTTTTAGTCACATCATTATTTAAGCGTTTTAAAATGCGCTCAGAAGTAAGAACTATAGTTGTCCTAGCAGTATCGTTTACATTGATTACTATTGAAGAGTTAATAAAGCCATATTTCTCCATATCTGGTCTTCTTGCAGTAGTTGCTTCATCTTGCATAATAAAACTTAAAAGTGATGAAGGTGTAACGAAAGAATTAGCAAAAGACCATACTAGACTATGGGCAGGAGCTGAAGTAATTCTTTTTACCCTTATTGGTGCTGCAGTTGATATCAGATATACTCTAAATGCAGGGCTATTTGCAATTGTACTTTTATTCCTTGGTCTATTAGTTAGAACAATTGGGGTTTTAATTGCATTAATAAAAACACCTTTAAATAAAAAAGAAAGAGCATTTGTAGTATTTTCATATCTTCCAAAAGCAACTGTACAAGCAGCTATTGGTGGAGTTCCACTTGCTATGGGACTTTCATGTGGTTCTTTAATACTCTCTGTAGCAGTATTATCAATTATTATTACTGCTCCGTTAGGCGCCTTCTTAATGGATATTTCATATAAAAAGTTATTAAGTAAAGATAATTGATTTCACTAGTTGAAACTTTATTTCAATGTTATTAAAGTAGGGGCCATGAAAACTAGGATTGATACATCCACCTTATTTAATAAAGGTTTTTTAAAGGCTTTAATTGTCCCTCTTTTGATAGAACAAATACTAACGCTTACAATTGGAATGGCTGACACCATCATGGTTGCAAATGTTGGTGAAAGTGCAGTAAGTGGTATTTCTCTTGTAGACTCACTCTCTAATCTATTTATCCAGCTTTTTGCCGCATTTGCAACAGGTGGAGCAGTAGTTGCAAGTCAATACCTTGGAAGAAAAGATAGTGAAGCAGCATCGAAAGCTGCTAAACAATTAATATATATTACTGCATTATTTTCTCTTTTAATTACTATATTTGGCTTAGTTTTCAATCGAGGTCTATTAAGCTTGATATTTGGTCACATTGAAGATCAAGTAATGGATCATGCGGTAAGATATTTTATTTTTATTTTGATTTCATACCCATTCTTGGCTCTCACTAATAGTGCAAATGCACTATGCAGAAGTATGGGTAAAAGTAAGATTACAATGGCAGTTTCAATTGTAATGAACATAATAAATATTGGTGGAAACGCATTATTTATCTATGTTTTCAAACTTGGAACAGCAGGAGCAGGTATTGCTTCTCTACTTTCAAGAGTAGTTGGAGCAACTATTATGCTTATTATTATTTCAAAAAAGACTCTTTTAATCCACGTTGATGGACTTTTTAAGTTTGAACTAATTCCTTCCATGATAAAAAGAATATTACGAATAGGTCTTCCTAGTGGAATTGAAAATAGTATGTTCCACATTGGAAAAGTATTAGTTCAGTCATTAATTGCCTCATTTGGTACTGCTTCAATTGCGGCAAATGCAGTCGTAAATAATATTGCAGGCTTTGCCAATCTCCCTGGTGCTGTAATTGGTATGGCTTCAATTACAGTAATTGGACAGTGTGTTGGAGCCAAAAGATATGATGCTGCTAAGTACTATGCTAAAAAACTACTTCTACTTGTATTTGGTATGTTCATCTTAACTTGTTCATTCTTCTATGTAACAACTCCATTTTTATCATCTCTATATAATCTATCAGATGAAGCAATGAGACTAAGTATTATTAACAACCACTTCCTTCTTATTTGTACACTCTTTATTTGGCCTATTTCATTTACCCTTCCAAACTTTTTGCGTGCAGCTGGGGATGCAAGATATACAATGACTATTTCAATGATTAGCATGTGGACATTTAGAGTTGTATTATCCTACATACTAGGTAGATACTTAGGTCTTGGCCTTCTTGGAGCAAATATGGCAATGGTAATTGACTGGTGTTTTAGAAGCATAATGTTCTCATCACGTTGGCTGAAGGGCAAATGGATGACAAAAAAAGTAATTTAATAAAAAAAGAAATAAATTTACAAATTCAAAAGATGAATTATAATTTAAAAAAACTTGTATGCAAGATTTATTAACTCATGTAAACAAAAGGAGAACACTATGAGTAAATTTCACGGAATTGCACCAGCTTTTTATGCATGTTACGACAAAAATGGTGAAATCAATCCAGATATGGTTAGAAAGTTCACAAATCATTTAATAAAAAAAGGAGTTCATGGACTATATGTCGGAGGCTCTTCTGGTGAATGTATCTATCAAAGTGTCGAAGAAAGAAAAATCGTACTTGAAAATGTAATGAAAGAAGCAAAAGATAAAGTGTATGTTATTGCACATGTTGCTTGTAACAATACTAAGGATAGTATGGAACTTGCAAAGCATGCAGAAAGTTTAGGTGTTGATGCTATCGCTTCTATTCCTCCTATATATTTCAAACTTCCAGAACATGCTATTGCTAAATATTGGAATGATATTTCATCTGCCGCACCTAATACACCATTTATTATTTATAATATACCTCAACTAGCAGGTGTAAGTTTAACAATGACTCTGTTTAATGAGATGCTTAAAAACCCAATGGTTCAGGGTGTTAAGAACTCATCTATGCCAGTCCAAGACATTCAGATGTTTAAGATGTATGGAGGAAATGATTTTACAGTATTTAATGGCCCAGATGAACAATTCGTATCAGGGCGATTAATTGGTGCAGATGGTGGTATTGGTGGTACTTATGCTGTAATGAGTGAGCTTTTCATTAAAGCTGATTTATTTGTTCAAAGTGGTGAAAATGAAAAAGCTCGTGATATTCAAACAGACATTGATAGAATTATCTATAAGATGTGTTCAGCAAAAGGTAACCTTTATGCAGTAATGAAAGAAATTATAAAGCGCCGTGAAGGGTTAGACTTAGGTTCTGTTCGTCTTCCTCTTGCTCCAATTTATCCTGAGGATGAAAGTGTCATAGTAGAAGCTATTGATTTAATTGATAAAGCAATTAGCAAATGGGTATAACTTCATGATTTTTACAACAATTGACCAATTATCAAACTATATACCTCAAATTCCACTTCTTGATTTAGTTTGTAATGAGCTTAAACAAAATAAGCTATTATCTCTTAAGGATGGAAGATATGAATTATTGGGAGATAGAGTATTTTATATGATGAATTTATACACCGCATCAGAGAATAACGATAAGATGTATGAATTTCATAAGAAATATATTGATGTCCAAGTTATGCTTTCTGGATCTGAGCTTTGTCTTTGGTCAAATAATGAAGCAGATTTAAATACAATAGATCCTTCTATTAAAGATATTTCTTTTCAATATGTAGAAAAAGAATCTGCTTTACTATGCTTAGATACTGGTAATGTTGCAATCTTTTTCCCTGGAGAATTACACAAACCAGGTCTTGATAGTGGATATAGAAAGGAAAATAGAAAAATAGTTTTTAAAATCAAGTATTAAAGTAATGGGGGCAAATGCCCCCAATTCTTTAAAGATTAAAATAATCAATTAACTCTATACACTTCATATACATTCTTGGAATATGGAATGGCCCTTTATAGAAATTACCTTTAATTCTAGTAGCTAATGTTCCATCACGATGGAAGTAGCCATACCACTCGCCATATTCATCATCAACAAAACGTTCATCAATGTATTTATTTACTTCGTTAAACCATGATAAGTATTTCTCATCTTTTGTAATACCATATGCCATTAAGGTTGCAATAGTTGCCTCACATTGTGGCCACCAGAACTTCATATCTTGGTGATATTCGCTTAATGGAAGGTCTAATGCATCTCTATATTGAATTATTCCTCCACCTGCCTCTTTATCCCAACCCTTTTCCCAATGCCAATCAAGCATCTTTAGACCAAGCTTAATTAAATGATCATCCTTTTTGATTAAGCCTTCATTCATGATAAACCAAGCACCTTCAATAGCATGACCAGGATTAATAATCCTTCCATCATAGTGCTCTTTTAAAAATCTACCATCTGGAGCAACAATCTCTAGAACACATTTTAAATCATCTCTCACAAAATAAGTTTCAACTTCATTTAAAAGCTTTGCTATATAAGAGTTACACCACTCTTCTTTTTCAGGAAAAGACTCTCTTAACTCAGATAAAACATTTAACAAAATCATCGGTCCCCCAAATGCAATTGATGGCTCTGTCTCAGGATTTACTTTTGGAATTAAGATTCCTTTCGTTGTTCTAAGGTATTCTACAAACTCCAATAATTTAAAAGCTTTATCTCGATAAGTTAAGTCCCCTGTAATACGTGAATAACAAGCATAACCAATAATTGCAAATGTTTCACTAAAGAAATATCTTAGTCGTTTTACTACAGGTCTTCCATCTGCTGTGACTTTAAAGAACATTCTACCATCACTATCAAAACAGTGAGAATCAATAAACTTTACCAAACTTGTTGCTGCATCGAGATACTCTTTCCTCCTCTCTATCTTTTCATAGGCCGCACAAAATGTCCAAAGTGCTCTACCTTGAAACCATACAGATTTATCTGTATCTAATAACTTTCCATCTCGATCAAGACAGGTATAAATACCACCATTTACACTATCCATTCCATATTTAAGCCAAAATGGAAGTACTTTTTTTGTAAGTTCATAAATGTACTTATTTTTAACCTCACTAAAATCCATAAATACTCTCCTTTTAATGGAATTATAACTTGTATTCATGTTTTTTCTATACTAAAATTTTTATTGGTAAAAAAAAATGAAAAAAAATAATCCACTAATAGAAACTATTATAGATACATTAACTCATAGAATCGTTTCTGGAGAATATCCTGCTGGATATAAATTATCAGAAAACTTTATATCACAAGAATTTAATTGTTCAAGAACTCCTGTAAGAGAAGCTTTTAAAAGCTTAGAACAGGTTTCTCTTGTTCAAATAATTGCTCACTCTGGTACATATGTAAAAACCTTTTCAGATGAAGAAAATATCGAAATAACAGAAATAAGAGCTTATTTAGAGGCTCTAGCTTTTCGTCTAGCTGCAGAAAATAAAGCTGACACAACTAAACTGAACACTTATCTTGTAGAAATGGAAGATAGTTTAACATTAGATAAACCAGACTTTACAAAGTATGGTAAATCACACTTTTCTTTTCACCAGGAAATAGTTAGTTTATCAAACAATTCTATGTTAATTTCTATGTATGAAACACTTCATCTAAATAGTGCTACAGCATTGATTTACAAGAACATGAACAAAGAGGAAATTCTTTCTACTATCGAAGAGCATGCGCTCATTTATACTTATCTCAAGTATGGTGATGCAGAAAAAGGATCAGCCTTTATGATTAATCATCTTTGGAAAAAGAGAGAAAGATTAATTAATGAATCACAAACAAGAAGTAAAAAATAAATAAAAAAAATATTTGTTGACAGGAGTAGAAAAACCAAACTAGTATACAAGTAGGTAAAACAAAAAAAGGAAAATCAACAAAAGGAGAGATTTTATGAAAAAGATTTTACTGCTTGCATTAGTAATGCTAGTTTCTTTCTCAATGCTTTTTGCACAGGGATCTAAAGAAGCAGCTTCAAGTGACGGAAAGACAGTTATCACATGGTGGGCATTCCCAACCTTTGCAGATAATGGTGCAACAGAGAAGGCTTTAATCGAGGCATTTGAAGCAGCAAATCCAGATGTAAAAGTAAACCTTGAAACAATCGACTTTACATCAGGCCCTCAGAAGCTTACAGCTGCTATTGAAGGTGGTGCAGCACCAGATGTACTCTTTGATGCTCCAGGTAGAATTATTGAATACGGAGCAAATGGTAGACTCGTTAATCTTGATAGCCTTTTTACAAAGGAATATTTAGCAGATATCGGTGGTCTTGCTAATGCTTGTACAGATGGTAATCACTACTACATGTATCCTCTCTCATCAGCTCCATTCTGGATGAGCATTAATAAAGAGATGTGGGAAAAAGCAGGTGCTTGGCAGTATGTTAATACAGAAGGTGATAGACTTTGGACTACAGAAAACTGGGCAAAGGCAATGGAAGCTTTAGGTAAAGCTGGTTACATTGGATGTAACGTATATTGTGGTGGCCAAGGTGGTGACCAAGGTACTAGAGCATTAGTTAACAACCTTTATTCATCAACTATTTATAAAGATGGTAAATGGACTGCTAATACTGATGGTAACAAAAAGGCTCTTGAACTTTTAGTAGGTCTTTACAAAAATGGTGCTATCGATTTTGGTCGTGGTATTGCAGCAGCTGACGAACTCCAGCTTTATCAGCAGGAAATGATTGCTTCAACACTTTGTTGGGGAACATCAAATGCTAAGAACTATAAGAGTGATTCTTATACACAGTTCTCAGTACCATTCCCATCAGAGGATGGAGTTCCTGAACTTGAATACCTCGCAAATGGTTTCTGCGTATTTGATAACAAAGATCAAGCTAAAGCTGATGCAGCTATCAGATTTATAAAGTTTGTTTGTGACGATCCAACTTGGGGTCCTTATGCAGTTAAAGCTTCTGCAGCATTCCCTGCCCGCGCTTCATTTGGCAACCTTTATGGTAACGATGCTGAATATGCACTTCTCGCTTCATGGACAAAATACTATGGTCCTTACTACAATACTCGTCCTAAGTTCGCTCAAATGAGAACTCAATGGTGGAACATGCTCCAGTATGTTTCAACTGGTGACAAGACAGTTGCTAAGGCAGTTGCTGACTTCGATACAGAAGCTAACAAATAATAGTAACTCATCTAAGCTTCCTGTCAAAATTGTGGCAGGAAGTTTTTTTTACCAAAATCAAAAAAGGAGGTAAAAAATGGCTAAGCAAAAGATGCAAACTATGGGTGTTAGTCATGCCATACAACGTCAAATTGATAGAGTTAGCTATTTATTTCTATTACCAATGGCAGTATTCTTTGTCTGCTTTGTATTAGCACCAATGGTTATAGGAATTTTCACAAGCTTCTTTAACTACCGAATGGGTGTCTTTGATTTTAACTTCGGGAAAAACTATCTACAGCTTTTTACAGATAAGGTTTTCTGGAGAAGTATGCGCAATACCATTGTAATAGTAATTGTATCAGTACCTTTAGTTACAATTTTTTCACTTTGGGTAGCATCTGCACTAAATGAGAAAAGCATGGGAACAACATCTTTTTTTAGAGGTGTTTTCTACCTCCCTGTTGTAATGGGTACAGTACCTGTAGTTGTTGTATGGAAGTGGATTTTTAATTCATATTATGGAATTTTAAATTATATTCTTAAGGCTTTAAACTTGATGCCACAAAACATGCGTTTTGACTGGTTAGGTGAAAAGAGCACTGCTATTTGGTGTATTTTAACAATTCTATTTACAACAAGTATTGGTCAACCAATTGTTCTTTATATAGCTGCTCTTGGTAATGTTGATAAGTCAATTACAGAAGCTGCTGAAGTAGATGGAGCATCTAAACTTAGAACCTTCTGGCAAGTAAAGTGGCCTTCAATAATGCCAACTACCCTATATATTGTTGTAATTACAACAATTAATAGCTTCCAGTGCTTCGCATTGATCCAGCTCCTTACAAGTGGAGGTCCTTCATATTCAACTTCTACAGTAATGTATTATCTATATGAACAGGCATTTACTTACTACAACTATGGTTATGCAAATGCAATGGGTGTTATTTTAGCTATTGTAATAGCAGCATTCTCTGCACTGCAATTTAAATCTATGAAAACTGAATAAGGAGGTATGGCGTGAATCAAATTGAAAAAAATCAAGTTAAAGCAAAGTGCTATAACTACTTTACACTTATTGTATTAATTATTATCGCATTACTTTTCTTATTCCCATTTTATTGGATTATTACAGGTTCTTTTAAAACTCAACCAAATAAAATTCCACCTGAGTGGTTTCCTAAGACTTGGACAATGATGCATTGGCAAAAACTCTTTAAACAGCCAGCTTGGACTTGGTTCTTTAACTCTGTATTTATGTCAATAATGTCCATGATTCTTGTTTTGGGGGCATCCTCTATGGCAGGATATGTCCTTGCAAAAAAAGCATTTACTGGTAGAAAAATTATTTTCTCAATTCTTGTAATGGCTATGGCTCTCCCAAAACAAGTTATCTTAGTACCACTCGTTAGAATGATGAATGCATTGTCGCTTTATAATACACTGTGGGCAGTAATTTTAGGTACTGTTGGATGGCCTTTTGGAACATTCTTGATGAAACAATTTTCAGAAGGAATTCCAACAGAGCTATTAGAAGCCGCTAAAATAGATGGTTCTGGAGAAGTCAAAACATTTACACAAATAGTTTGTCCTATGTTAAAGCCTGCATTTGGTGCACTTGCTATCTTTACATTCATCAATACATGGAATGACTACTTCTTACAACTTGTTATGCTAACAAGTAGAAATAATCTCTCTATTTCTCTTGGTATTGCAACGTTGCAAGCTGAGTTAAGTACAGACTATGGGTTAATAATGGCTGGTGCTACCTTAGGTGCTGTACCAATTGTAACAATATTTATTATGTTCCAGAAATACTTTACTAATGGTATTGCTCTTGGAGCAGTTAAAGGTTAAAACAATGGCCGTCATTTGACGGCCAATTCTTTATCTTTCACTTGCTTTCCAAAGTTTTTCTAATGAATAGAACTCTCTTAATTCTGCTGACATTAGGTGAATTACAATATCACCACAGTCGATGAGTTCCCATCCATCTTCACCAGGAGTCTTATGACGGTTATTTACAGATAAACCGTTTTCATTAAGAACGCTCCAAAGTTGGTGAACAACACCCTTTAAGTGACCAACACTTGTTACTGTTCCAATAACAAAGCAGTCTGTGAAAGCACCTTCCTCTAAAGGAACGATTACTACATCTTTACAGTTATGTTCCTCTAAGAAGCTAACAATAGTTTTTGCTTTATTTTCTATAATTTCTCTCATATGTTCCCCATTATATTCTCAACCCATCTAGAAATAAACTCTCTATTATCACTATATGAATGTGCTGTGGATATCACATTCTTTAAATGATACTCTGTTACGGTTGTTTTTTTCTTAATATTTTTAGAAAGCTTAGCATCATCGAAATCAGAAGAGATGTTGTTGATTGTAGCTATAAAATCTGTTTTTCTCAAGTCCCCACGAAAGGATGAAAATGCATGTAAAGTATCGGAAGAAGAAGTAACATCCTTTAAAGAATTAAATAACTCTTGGCGAAAATTAAATAAATCATCACTTATGAATGCATAGCTTTCACAAGGAATTGTAAATACTTCTTCAAATAATTCTTTACCACTTTTTCCACTTTCACTTTCTAGGTATGAAAGAGTTTCATTATCAATATCAATTTTTACTGCATGGCGTGAATTAACGATATAAGCAAAAGATGTGCTTTCAGACTCAAGGTAGTAAGCACTATTCTTGCTTTGACAACTTATTAATAAAATGAGCAATGATGATATTAATAAATACTTTTTCAATCTTTGAATAAGCCTCCATGCTCAACAAAGTAAAAGAGCTCCAAAGTTCTTTTTGCAAAAGTCATATCTTTTTCTTTATAGTATCTCTCTTCTCTCTTTAATATATTCATTACCATTTCTTCAAGAGAAGATAAAGAGAAAATTTCTTTTCTATCATCATTTGTTATGTGTTTTCTATTTGGTTCTGTGTAATCAGCAATATATAAGCAAGCACCAAGAATCCCCATATCGATACTTCCAAGAGTATGGTGTCTTATTGCCTTTGTATAGCTTTCAGGAACAGGACCAACGATTGTTGGCATTAAGGTAGCAGCAGCAGCTCCATGAAGTAGCATTGGTTTATTTAACTCTTCTTCAGATAAATCCATATTAGCTTTTTTACAAATATTTAATATTTCATCATCTTTATCATAGCGACACCAATCATGGAAAATACCTGTATATAGTCCTGCATCCTTATCACATAAAAAGCGTTCACTTAATGCTGAACATACCTCAGCAACACCCTTTGAGTGTTCAAAGCGTGATGACTTTAAATGTTTTTTTACTAGTTTTTCAAGCTTTGTATAGTCCATGAGACTCGACATATGATTTTACTCCTTGAGTTAAAGATGAAAAGTCTCCATTTCTTACCTCTGTTGATGATGCATTATAGATAGGAGAATTAATTTGTGTAATATGATAACCTTCTCTTTCAGGTGCAATAATTTTGTCACGTGAAAAGCAAACAAAATCAACAAGCTCCTTAAGCTCATCAATTCTATACCACTTATCTAGATCAGGAAGTAAATCATCACCCATTATTAAGCCAAGTCTACCAGTTACATTAAAAGTTTCTAACACCTCAACTACGGTGTCATAGGTGTAACTAACACCACCACGCTTAATTTCAATATCACTTACAATTAATTCCAATCGTGTTGGCTGCTTAGATGAGTACTCATTAAGTGCTATTTTTACCATATTATATCGGTCTACAGCAGGTGTTGGATTACTTTCTTGCTTAAAGTTTGAAATTCGAGCAGGAATAACAATTACTCTCTCATA
>NZ_JAXEGN010000029.1:0-5986 GCF_034103065.1 Bullifex sp.
TATAACTTCCCTTGTACTAGAATTGAAGGTTATGGAATGGCTACTAACACATTCCCATCTTGTGCATTCAGAGGTTTCGGTGCACCTCAAACTATTTTTGCAATTGAAACACACTTAAACCACATTGCTAGAAAATTTGGTTTAGATCCAGCTATTTATAAGAAAAAGTATTTCTTAAAGAAGGGTGATGAGACTGTTACAGAAGGTCACATTGTAGAAGATGTAAAGCTTCCTGAGATGATGGAACAAATTACAAGTGCAAGTGATTACTTCAGAAAGAGTGCAGAATATGGGTATGGTTCAGGAAAAGGTATTGGAATTAGTTTCTACAACCATGGTGGTGCATTCACAGGTAATGGTGAGCAAGCAATCATTAAAGCTAAATTGAAGCTTGTTAAGAAAGGAGACAAGTTTATAGTTCTTTGTGGTCAAACAGAGATGGGCCAAGGCTTTAGAACTGCTTTAAGAAAGATTGTTGCATCAACACTTGAAGTTGGAATGGATGATGTAATCTTTGATGCTCCGAACACAGATATGGTTCCTGATTCAGGTCCTACCGCTGCATCAAGATCAACAATGGTTGTTGGTAATCTTGGATATAGAGCTGCTCTCTTGATGAAAGAGAAGATGGGTGAAGAAAATGCTGAGGTAGAAGTTCAATATGAACATCCAGATGGTCATCCATGGGATCAAAAGACATTTAAGGGTGATGCATACCTAGGTTATGGTTGGGGTGCTGCTTGTGTTGAGGTTGAAGTAGATAAGCTTACCAACGAAGTAACAGTTAAGGGAATTTGGACTAGCCATGATATTGGTAAGCCAATTGATGAATTAATTGTTCATGGACAGGTTAATGGTGGTGTAATGCAATCTCTTGGCTATGCTGCTATGGAAAAGATGGAAAATAAGAATGGACACTTCAAGCAGTCAAGTATGTCAGATTACGTTATTCCAACAAGTATGGATTTCCCTAAGCAGGAATACTTCTTTGTTGATAACCCTTATCCATGGGGCCCTTATGGAGCTAAGGGCATGGGTGAATTAGTATTTAATGGTACTGATGCAGCCTATGTAGATGCTGTAGAAAGAGCTCTTGGTATCGATTGTAAGAAGATACCTATTCCAGTTGAAGATATAGAAGGACTTAGAAAATGAGCATGATAGAATTCAGACTAAATGGAAAGCCTGTTGCTTTTGATGGGGACCCATTAAAGAGACTTTTAGATGTACTTCGTGATGATTTTAATATCACAGGTACAAAGGAAGGTTGTGGAGAAGGTGAGTGCGGTGCTTGTTCAGTAATTAAAGATGGAAAATTAGTTACTTCATGCATTATTCCAATAGGTGCAGTTGGTGGATCAGAGATTATTACAATTGAAGGTCTACGTGATACAGAACAAGGTAAGTGTTTAGTAGAAAGCTTTGCTGAAGGTGGCGCTGTGCAGTGTGGATTCTGTATTCCAGGTATGGTTCTTGCTGCACAGGCTCTATTGATGAAAAATCCTCATCCAACAGAAGCTGATATTCGTCTCGCAATAAGTGGTAACATCTGTCGTTGTACAGGTTATGACTTGATTGTTGAATCCATATTGCTTGCAAGTAAAAAGGGAGAAGGCTTATGGTAAACGAAACATATATTCCATCAACACTTGAAGAAGCATTAAAAATTAGAGCAGAAGTGCATGCTAAGCCATTAGCAGGTGGTTCTGATTTAATGGTTCAATATAGAAGAGGAACTGGTGTTGTTCCAGTTTTCCCTTTCCCTGTAATGATTATTTCAGGATTAAAAGAACTAAAGGGTATTAAAAAGGAAGAAGATGGTTCTGTAGTAATTGGCGCATTAACAACATCTGCTGAAATTGCAGAGTGTGAGGATGTTCCATACTTTGTTAGAAAAGCTGCTTCCTTAATGGGTGCAATCTCTCTAAGAAATAGTGCAACAATTGGTGGTAACTTAGGTAATGCATCTCCTAAAGGTGATTTACCTCAGCCTTTAATTTTACTTGATGCAAGAGTAATCCTTGAAAGTGCTACTTCTAAAAGAGAGATTTTAGTTGATGACTTCATCAAAGGAAGTAAGAAAACTGATTTAAGAGATGATGAAATTATTACAGCAGTTCGTATTCCTGAAGTTAAGTATACATATGGTTACTATAGAAAGATTGGAACACGTAAAGCTAATGCAATTAGTAAACTTTCAATGTCTGCTTTATTAACACTAGAGGATGGCGTTATTAAAGATTTTAGAGTTGCAAGTGGAGCTGCTGGTCCTAAGATTGCACGTAACAAAGATAATGAAGCTAAACTAATTGGTAAAAAATTAGAAGATATTAATTCTCTGACTCAAGATATTGTCAAAACTCATGATGAAACTATTTCTCCTCATGCTATGGCAACTTGGAGAAGAAATACTACTTCTCGTATGTTAGAGTACTTCCTTTCTGAAGTAAGTAAAGGTGGAGAAGGAAGAATTATTGAGTAAAAAGGAGGAAGAATGGAATTAATTAAATCATCATCCCTTTGTGAATGTGTAAAAGCTAAAAAGGAGAGCTCACAAGCTGTATACCTTTCTGGTGGTACAGAAGTATTGCGCTTAAGCTCAAGTGTGAAGGCTGATGCTGTTATTCCTGTATCATCCCTTATTGAAAAAAAGATTGAAGTTAGAGGAGATGAGATTTTTATCTCTTCTAACATGACATTTTCAGAATTAATCGATTCTGAAATTGTGCCATCAGCACTTAAGGATGCATGCAAATATCTTGCATCTCGTGCACTAAAAAATGCGGCTACAATTGGTGGAAACATCGCAGCAAAAAGATGTGATAGCTTCTTAATTCCAACACTGTTAGCATATGATGCTAAGCTTGTAGTATTCTCAGGCGAGGAAAAGATTTGTCCATTAAAGAAATATGTAGCTAAAGGTGGATGTAATTGTATTATTGTTGGAATTCTAATTAATCCTCTTATTAAAGTTGCAAATAAAAGAGAGTCTCTTACAAGTTCAACTCATGCTGCAGTAACATCTGCAATGAGTGAAAAAGGTTATTTTGCTGCTGTTTCAGGTGGTGCAATATATTCTAGTTTAGAGGATGCTCTTGCTGGTGAGATCAAAGCAGATATTACAGGTAGCGTTGAATACAAAAAATATCTTATCAAAGAAAACTATAATATCCTAAAGGAGGCATTAAATGGTTAGTTTTACTCTAAATGGAAAGAAAGTATCATCAAATCTTGATTTAATGACTCCTTTAAGAGATGTTTTATTCTCTTTAGGATGTAATAGTGTAAGAGATAGTGATGATCGAGAAGGTTTTGCAGGAAGTGACTGTATTATCTTTAATGATGAAGTAAGATCTTCAAACCTCATTTTACTATTTATGGCAGAAGATGCTGTTATACTTACAGCTGAAAGCTTAATTAAGAATAGAAAGATAAATGATGTACAGCGTGCTATGATAGCAGCAGGTGTTGTTCAAAGTGCTTATAACTCACCAACAGTTGCATTAATCTTAACACATCTGCTTTCTCACAAGCCTGATGCAACAAGAGATGATGTAAAAGATGCCCTTTCTTCTGTATTCATTCGTGATGCGGGTTATGAACACTTCTATCTTGCAGTTAAGCTTGTACAAGAAGAGAGAGCAACAGGAAGTTATCAAACTCCTGTATCACCTTCATTTAGACCTAATCTTGATGTAATTGGTAAGCCAACTGGAAAAATTGATGGTGAAAGCTTAGTTAGAGGTGAAAAGGTATTTGTAGAGGATAAGGTTCCTCAAGATGCTTATGCTCTTGAAGTATTAAGAAGCCCATATGCTATGGCTTATGTAACAGATATAGACACCAGTGAAGCTGAAAAGCTTGAAGGTGTTGAGACTATTTTAACTTGGAAGAACGTTCCAGATGTTTATTATATGTCAGCAGGCCAAGGAAACCCTGAACCAAGCCCTCATGATAGAAAATTAATCAACAGAAAGGTTCGTCACGTTGGTGATCGTGTTGCGGCAATTGTTGCTAAAGATAAAGAGACTTGTGAAAAGGCAATGGCTCTTATTAAGGTAACTTACGAACCTCTTCCTGCTGTATTTACAGTTGAAGAAGCAATGGCTGAAAATGCTCCACTTGTTCATAACGGTAAGATTGAATACGTTGTTGGTGCACCAAGTGATCTTGATGAACAGAATAAGTCTTACGATGAAAGAGATGGAAAAGTTATTTACCAATTCCCACTTCATGGTGATATCAGACATAATATTGCAGCTGGAGCACATGGTGGTATTGGTTCTCTTGAAGAAGGCTTTAAAGAAGCTGATGCTATTGTTGAAGAGACATACCAAACAAGCCAAGTTCAATGTACTCCACTTGAACCACATGTTTGCTATTCATTAATTGAAAATGGTAGATTAACACTTCATGCTTCAACTCAAGTACCTTGGCATGTAAGACGTATCGTTGCAACAGTATGTGGTCTTAGTGAAAACAAAGTTCACATTATTAAAGAGCGTGTAGGTGGTGGCTATGGCTCTAAACAGGATATCTTAGTAGAAGACCTTTGTGGTTATTGTACTTATATTACCGGTAAGCCAATTTACTACAGAAATACTAGAAAAGAAGAGTTTATTGCAAACTCAACTCGTCATCCAATGCGCTTAACAGTAAAGATGGGTGGTAAAAAAGATGGAACCATTACGGCAATTTACATGGATGTAAGAGCTAATACTGGTCCTTATGGTAACCACTGCCTTACAGTACCAATGAATGCATCAAGTAAGACTCTTCCTCTATTTGCTGTTAAGAATATGTTCTATGATCTTAACACCTATTATACAAACATTGCTCCAACTGGTGCATACCAAGGATATGGTGCTCCAAAAGGCTACTTTGCAATTATGTCTGCTTTAGCAGAGCTTTCATGGCGCCTTGGCCTTGATCCATTAGAGGTTGCAAAAAAGAATGTAGTTGAAGAAGGCTATATGCTTGAAATCTTAAAGGGACTTGGAGAAGGAAGAGAAGGTGCAATTGTTCCTGTTGGCTCTTGTGGTGTTAAGCAAGCACTTGAAGAAGGGGCTAAGATGATTGAATGGGGAAAGAAAGAGACCTCAGATGATCCTGATTGGTCAATTGGTAAGGGCTTTGCTATGATTCAGCAGGGTTCTGGCCTTCCAGGTCTTGATCATTCTAACTGCCAGGTTAAACTTTTAACTGATGGAACCTTCTTAGTATTAAGTGGTGGAGCTGATATCGGTACTGGTCTTGATACTATTTCTGCAAAAATTGTTGCTGAGCAAACTAAAATTGGCTTAGACAAAATTAGTGTTATTTCAGGTGATACAGATTCCTGTCTCTTTGATACTGGCGCTTATGCATCAAGTGGTACATATTTCTCAGCATCTGCAACCTTGAAGGCTACTGAGGATTTAGTAAAGAAGATGCTTAAGGAAGCTAGTTTCCAGATGGGAGAAGCTGAAGAAGATTTAATCTTAAGAAGTCCTGGTGAAGTATATAGCACAAAGAGTGGTAAAACTCTCTCATATGCTAAACTTAGCCATGATACTCTATCAGGAACTGGTCATGGTCAGTTAGTTGGTACAGGGTATTTTGTAACACCAAACAATGCTATCCCTTATGGTGCTCACTTTGCACAGGTAGCAGTTAATAAGAGAACAGGTGAAGTTAAGGTTATGAAGTTCTATGCCCTTCAAGATGCTGGTACTCCAATTAACCCTGAAATTGCTCTCTGCCAGATGTATGGTGCAGCAATGAAGAGTATTGGTCATACTCTTTATGAAGGTATGGTACTTGATAAAGATGGTGTTTGCGTAAATGCAAACCTTACCGATTACGGAACACCTATGATTGGTGAAGCTCCAGATGACTTTAAAGCTGTTCTTATTGATATTAATGATCAATATGGACCATATGGTGCTAAGAGTATTAGTGAAATTGCAACTAACGGAGCCGCTCCTGCAATTGCAATGGCTATTGC
>NZ_JAXEGN010000030.1:0-3531 GCF_034103065.1 Bullifex sp.
AAGCTCTGTACGTAATTCTGGGAATTTTTCAAATAACTTTCTTCCAGAAATTCCTTTTAAGTATTTTACGATTGAAGTAATTGAAAGCTTTGGTGGAGCAGAAACAAAAGCATGTATATGATCTTTATCTCCTACTTCAAACTGTTTTAACGTAAATCCTTTCTCTTCAGCTATCATTCTGGCAAGATCATTCAGATATGATTCGATTTCTTGAGTCAAAACCTTTCTTCTATATTTGACTGACCATACTATATGATAGTTGATATTACATACGCAAGTTCTGTAATGTACAAGATTTGTCTTCATAATTTATGATATCATATGTATACGTTTTATCAAATAGTATTTTACGCTTTCATCTCGGTAATTCAATTACCGAGGATTCCCGCTTAATATCCTAAAAAACTCCTTGTTCGATAAGCTTCTTTGTTAGTGAGAAGTCAGAGGGAACCATATCTAAAGATAATAATTCATCTTTTGTTACATATTTTATTTCAGAGTGAACTGAAAGAGAAAAACTATGCTCTAAAAGTTTAACTTCATATGCTTTCAAATGATAAAGAATATCATTATTAACAAAGTCTATAGAACATAAAAATCTTCCAACTTCACACTTTATTCCTAGCTCTTCATCAAGCTCTCTGCTTAGTGTTTCAGCTTCACTCTCAGTATATCGATTTTTACCACCAACAAATTCCCACTTTCCATTTGTTGTATTACCAACACATCGTTTAGCAACAAGAATTTTACTATCTTCTATTACAATTGCACAGGTTGTAATTCTTTCATTCATTTTTTTATAGTATCACACAATTTGGAAGTAAAAAATGTAAAATAGCAACACCTAATAAAATTAAGCCCCTATGCTTTCCCCTACCATATATTGTTGATACCCCTATTTTTTCTTCCTTTAGAGCTAAAAAGAAAAAGGAAGAAAAAAATAAAGAAATAGAAGGAAGCAAATCTCCTAAAAACTTAGGACCAGGACTTGATGGAAAAATTAAATTTAATATAGAAAGTAAAACTCCAAAACCAAAACAGATAACTCGTAGCTTTACATTTGTAAGCAATAAATGTCGATATCTAATTAAAAATGTTAAATGCTCTCTATAGCAATCAAGAAGTAAGAAAAGAGCAACAACAATTAAATAAACAACTGTTAACAAGTAGATCTGCATCTTCCAACCTCTAAAATTAATTCTTCACTTGTAAAAAATCCAACATCATTATAAGCATTTTTCCCTGCTAAAGAATGTAGTAATACACCTTGAATAGGATCTTTGATTACAGCAGTTATTCCAGCAAGCACATCCCCTGAACCAGCAACACCTAATGCAGGATTAGGATAAGCTAAAATATAGTAATTATCATCTTTAAAAATAATAGTATTACTACTCTTTTTTATAACCGTTGCTCCCTTTAACGCTTTACTTACAGCTTTGATATCTCTCAATTCATCAGTGCTTTCAATTTTTAAGGTCTTCATTAATGCTCTAAATTCTCCAACATGAGGGGTAATAATTATATTTTTACCATCTATTATTTCTTCAGCTCTTTCGCCAAGCATATTGATAGCACCAGCATCGACAACCACACATTTTCCACTAAACAAATTAATAATGTTAATTACCTCTTCACTTGTTAAATCAACAAGACCAGGACCAATTAATAAGCTATCATAGATTTCACTAGATTTTAAATCAGAAAATCTTTTGACTATTGGAGATAAGTTTTCACTTGCTACCACACTATAAGCATCATCAGATGTAAAGACACTAACTAGACCTGCTCCTGCTTTAAAAGCAGAACGTTCAGAAAGTCTAATAGCTCCAGTATATGCACTACTTCCACCAACAATTGCAACATGACCTTTTTTATTTTTATACATTCTACTATCGATTGGAGGAAGATAAATATCTTGATAATCAAGTAGATAATAGTTTTCTTCAATATTTATCTTAAAAAGTGGAAATGATGGATTTGTGGCAATAACAGTACCAACACTATTAATATTATTTCCAACATAAAATGCTATCTTCTCATAACCAAAGGTAATAGTTTTCTTTGCCTTTACGCAGTATGAATTGCCATCCTCTCTTAATCCCGATGGGCAATCAATTGAAATTACATTTCCACACTTTGATATCTCATCAACTATTTGTTTCTTTTCCTCACTTAAAATGCCAGCAAAACCTACTCCAATTAATCCATCAATTATTAAATCTGCTGCTATAGTATTTACAAATGGAATATTTAAAGCTTTACAAGTATTTAACTGAGTTAAATTTTCTTCACTTTGATGGCCATCAACAAAATATATTTTTATATTTTCAAATCCATCACAATAAGCCATTCTAGCAACAGCTAAGGCATCAGCCCCATTGTTTCCACTACCTGCAACAAATAAAACTGAATTTGATTTTTTTATATCCTCTTTAATTAGAGAGTAAAATTCTCTTGCAGCACTTTCCATCAAGCTTAATGATGGAATTAAATATTCATTTTGACTTAATTTATCAAGCTCTTTGGCACTTTTATAGGAGATAAGTTTTTTCATAATTTAAAATTTACTCTCTTTTGTAATGTTTTAAAAGAGATTGACAGAGAGCATTCATTACACTAATCTAAATTTGTCCGGGGTGGCTAATATTGCCTGAGATTATACCCGTTACCTGATCTGGATAATACCAGCGTAGGGAGCGCGTCTCATTCTATCCCGTGGCAGACTTATTTTAGGAGGTGCTTTATGAAAAAGCATTTGGTAGCCTTAGTAATTCTGACACTCATTGCATTACCAATTTTTGCAAAAGGTGCATCAGAAACTTTGGGAAAGGATGATGGCAATGAACTTACCATCTATTGTTACGATACATTCTCTTCTGAATGGGGTTCTGGCCCTACTCTTATTCCACTCTTTGAGGAACAGACAGGTATTAAAGTAAATGTAGTTAGCACAGGTAATGCTCTTGAAATGCTCAACAAAGCTATTATGGAAGGTGAAAACTGCCCAGCTGACTTGATTTTAGGTATTTCAGATGACAGTGCATCTAGAGCTTATAACTCAAATTTATTTGCAACCTATAAATCTCCAGCTCTTGAAGATATCGATGATGAGTTAAAGTTTGATAAAGAGTATAGACTTCTTCCTTTTGACTACGGTGCATTTAGCTTTGTATATGATTCAGAGAGTGGTATTGAAAAACCGACCTCACTTGAAGATTTAAAGAAAGATATTTATAAGGACAAAATCATCTTAATTGACCCACGTACAAGCTCTGTAGGTCTTGGTTTATTACTATGGACTATTGAGGTTTATGGTGATAACTATCTCGACTGGTGGAAGGCTGTTGGTAAAAATGCATTAACAATCGCAGATGGATGGTCATCAGCATATGGCCTTTTCACAGAGGGTGAAGCCCCAATTGTTCTGTCATATACAACTAGTCCTGTTTATCACGTACTTTGGGAAGATACAACAAGATATCAAGCCCTCATATTTGATGAAGGACACTCAACTACTATTGAATCTGT
>NZ_JAXEGN010000031.1:0-2447 GCF_034103065.1 Bullifex sp.
ATATAGAAGTTATTCTTATTGATGCAGATAAAGTGTTAAAAGCTTACTTGCAGAATAAGAAAGATGATGAACTCATTTGTTTCTTAGAGGTTAATTTTTAAATATAGGTTAGTTAGATTGAATATTTGCTGTATTTCAAAACTTATTACTTAATGAGTTATCTCGTTTATATCAATATTTTTATCTTTATGATATCTCACTAAGCATTTTACAATTATTAAAAATTTTATTTCCAACTTCTTCTATAGCAGTAGGGATTTTTACTTCCTTTAATTTATAGCAAGAAGCAAATGCATCGTCTACAATAGTCTTTATTGATGGAGGAAAAACTATTTTAGAGAGAGAAGAACATCCAAAGAAAGCTTCTTCTCCTATTGCTGATAGAGAAGAAGGTAAAACTACTTCGTTTAAATTCAAAGAGCCTTTAAAGCATCCTTTTTTAATTCTATTTACAGAATTTGGAATCATAACTTTTTCAAGCATCTTACAGCCATAAAAAGCTTCTTCTCCTATTTCTTCAACCTGCTCTGGAATGTTGATATTCTTAAGAGAATTACACTCATAAAATGCTCTATATCCTATATACTTAAGATTATTTGAAAGAGAAATTTCTCTTAGATTACTACACTTATTAAATACTCTATCTTGTATCTTCTCTACATTATTACCTATAGCTACTACCTCTAAAGAGGTGCAATAGGAGAAGACATCTTCTCCAATCTCTCTTACTGAATTAGGAATATTTATTTTCTTTATATTCTTGCAATTTTCAAAAGCTTTATCTTTTATCACCTCAAGAGTTGAAGGTAGAGTAACTCTCTCAAGAGAATTACAGTAGGAGAAAGCCTTTTTACCTATTTTCTTTACTCCATTAGGAATAGTTATTTCTTTAAGTGAAAAGCAGCTATTAAAAGCACCATTTTCTATTTTCTTAATGCTTCCTGGAAGAGAGACAGAAGAAAGAGATGGACAATCATAGAATAGGTATTTCTCTATTTTTGCTAGAGAGCCTTTAATTTCGATGTTTTGTAAGCTTCTACATGATGAAAATGCATGGGCTTTAATTTGTTTTACAGATAGTGGAATATTAATATCATTAAGAGCTTTACAGCAGAAGAAAGCATACTCAGCTATTTTCTTTAAAGTATTGGGAAGTCTTACACTCTCTAAATTTTCACATAGAGAAAATGCTCCTTTGTTTATTTTCAAAACACCTTCAGGAATAATGATTTCCTTAAGAGACGAGCAAGAACAGAAGGTTTCATTTTCTATCACAGATAGATTAGGGGAGAGGACTACTCTCTCAAGCCTTTTACATCCCCAAAATGCGTTTTCTCCAATATATAATACAGAGTTAGGAATTATAATCTCTCTTATATTCTCACAACCAAAGAAAGCATCACTTCCTATTTCTACTACAGAATTTGGGATTACTACTTTCTTTAGTTTCTTAGCATTCTTAAATGTTTCAGGCTCTATTTTAGATATAGAAGATGGAATGATAACTTCTTCTATATTAGAGTCTTTGAATTCAAAATTATTAATAATATTACTTGATTTAAATATGATACTTTTGTTTTTCTCTTCCATATTATTTATATAGGGTAAAAGAAAGAGAAAACAAAATATTAAATTTCATTGTGATATTTTCATATTCTACACTATATATTAAATGTAGGAGTTTTAAAGATGAAAAAAATTATTATGTCTAAAGTAAATGCTGCATTTAATGATTGTTATAATAAGGTAAATAGCCTTGCAAAAGATGCATCTCTAGCTGATAAATTTGAAGCTATTCTTCCTTGGAATAAAGCATGTAGTGAAAACTTCCCACCATGTTATGAATGCTTTACTGAAGAAAATGAGAACTATAAGAATTGGAAGGATGTAGAAGGTTTTCTTCCTACTATTACATTTACTAAATGTTGTAATAATGAAATTGAATTCTCCTTCGATAATAAGTTTGTAAATTTAATGGTGTTTGCATTAATTGTTGAAGTAAATGGTGCAGATATTACCTATTATTCAGATAGTGCCATTGAATATGGTTCAGGATATTCAAAGGAATCTTTAGAACAAACCTTTGAGATTCGTGGCCTTAATTATCAGCAAGAAGATGATTACAAGATAATCATTTCGCATAAATAAAATCATATTTTTAATCTTCCTTACAAATCCTCCGATCTCAGGTGTGAATAGCACTTGAGATCAATTTTTTTATGAATTTCTTTGAAACAGTTTATATTAATTAATAGAGGATTTAATAATACTGATTAAAAGAAATAAAACAAGTGTTTTTACTTGACATATGCCTAGAGTATGAATATGATTAAAATATATAAAACGAAAATTAGAAATTAGTTTAATCTGATATACCTTGGTGGATAAATAAGAAATATTTAAAAGTTTGTTTAAGTTATTTTAGGAGGGAAGTATGGGTAATTATG
>NZ_JAXEGN010000032.1:0-2120 GCF_034103065.1 Bullifex sp.
GAACATACAAAAGCAGTTAATCATATTAAAAGGAGTAATTGTTTCACTATCAAAACCTTTAGCTGGTCTCTTTTTTGATGAAGCAAGTTTAATAAAGTCGTTTATTAACACTTCATCAAAAGAGTCATGAACGTGACCATAGAGCATATAAGTATTGCTTTTAAATTGTCCATTATAAAACATCATAGGGTAGTGAGATAGAATTACTCTTCTATTGTTATCATTAATCTCCATGTAGCTTTTAATCTCTCTAATTCTAGTTGAAGTAAAAGCACTCTTCTTTGCAAAGCTATCATGATTACCGACTATAAGCGTTATCTTTCCCTTTAGACGATTCAATATCTTTGTTGTTTCTTCTACATTACCAAATGAGAAGTCACCTAGAACAAATACTTCATCTCGGCTTTTTACTTTCTCATTCCACTTTGCAACCATAAATTCATTCATGTCCTCAACAGATGAAAATGGTCTGTTATCAAGATTATGTAGTAGTGATTCATGGAAAAAGTGTAGATCAGAAATATAAAGCTTCATTTGATAATGATATTACCATAATAAAAAAAATAAAAGATGACATACAGCTGGCACATTTTATAATGTATTATCTAGCTATGCACTTTGTTAAAGCTAAAGCAATATTATCTTCAAGAAATGGTATGAATCTATATAGAGGGTGTACCCATGGTTGTATTTATTGCGACTCAAGAAGTAAATGCTACCAAATGGACCATGAATTTACTGATATCTGTGTAAAGGAAAATGCTATTTCACTCCTTGAGGAAGCTTTAAAAAAGAAGAGAAGAAAGTGCATGATCGCAACAGGCTCTATGAGTGACCCCTATATGAGTCTTGAAAAAGAATTAGAGTATACTCGAAAAGCATTAATGGTAATAGAAAAATATGGTTTTGGTGTAACACTAATAACAAAATCAAATCTAGTGTTAAGAGATATTGATATCTTAAAAAGAATTAATAGTAAGGCTAAGGCAGTTGTTCAAATGACACTAACAACTGCAGATGATAATCTATGTAAGATAATCGAACCAAATGTATGTCCTACCTCACTAAGAGTTGAAGCATTAAAAAAATTAAACCTTGAAGGCATTTCTACAGTAGTTTGGCTATCTCCTATTCTTCCATTTATTAATGATACTAAAAGCAATATTTTAAGAGTCATTGAAATGTGTCATGAAGCTAACGTTAAAGGAATTATTTGTTTTGGTATGGGATTAACTCTAAGGGAAGGTAATAGAGAATACTATTATAAAAAACTTGATAAACACTTTCCTGCATTAAAAGAACAATATATTAAAAGATATAAAGATAGCTATAATGTACCAAGCCCTAATGAAAAAGCTCTACTTGAGCTCTTTCATGAAAGGTGTGATGCATATGGGATGATGCACAATAATGATGATATCTTTAAATACCTTGAAGAGTATGAAGAAAAGGAGAGTCAATTAACTCTATTTTAGGCAATATTCAATTTCTAAATCTCTTCCTTCTATTAAAGAAGTAATATCTTTCTTTATTTGAACATCGGGCTTGATTGAACCTTCATACTTGTTACTAAGCTTAAAATACTTAGTTGAATAATATACTTCCCAATTACTTTCACTTAATATAAAACTCTTAACTTCTCCATAGTGGTTAATGCTTCCACCAGTAGGAGAGCCGACTAAAATAAAGGACGCATCATCCTTTAATGAAACTGCATTTAAAATAGCACTTGAGAAGGTTTGTTCTCCAATTAGACAATATTTTTCACATTTCTGTTTTTTTAGCAGTTTAATAACTGGTTCAAAGAGGGCTGAATTGCCACCACCATTATACCTTAAATCGACGATAATCTTTTCATACTTTGTCTTCTTAAGCATTGTTTTAACATCATTAATAAAGCTTTTAATTGGATAATTAGGGTCCTCAGAGCATGTGTTATAAGATATTAATAATGTCTTATTATCAATATTTTGTGCTAAATAGTACCCTTGATAGATATATTTAGAGTATCCTTTTACTGCACTTATTAAACTGTGACTTCGTAACTCAAGAATCATCATTGGAGTAAGTGTTAATGTGCTATTATCAGAAAAAGTTAGTATTACATCTTCATTTTGATC
>NZ_JAXEGN010000033.1:0-16216 GCF_034103065.1 Bullifex sp.
ACATAAACAAGTTTTTGAAATGTTGATGCACCATCAATTGTTGCAGCTTCATCCATTGAAACTGGAATATCTTTTAAGAAACCTCCAAGTATTACCATCGAGAAAGGTATTAGGTTACTACAATAAAGAATTATTAAACCAATAAAAGTATCATACATATGAACGCTTCTAAAGAATGTAAATAAAGGACGAGCCTTAACAACTGCAGGTACCATGATTGAAAAGACAATTAATGCATATGCAATTGAAAGTCCTTTACTATCATGCCTACCAAATCCATAAGCAGCCATCATACATACAATTACATTTATTGATATTGCAGGTATAGTAATAACAAAAGTATTAACTATCTTTTCTAATAATCCACAATCTCGAAATAGTTTTTGATAACTTGCTAGAGTTGGATGATTAGGAAAGTAATCAATTGGTGTTTTAAATAGTTCTGTGTCAGGTGTTATTGAGGATGTAAATATCCAAAACAGAGGGAAAAGTATCAAGAAAGATACAATAGCCATTATTACATAAATAAATGTTTTATAGATAATATCGTTTTTCCTTATATTAGCCATTTTGATCCCTCCTATTTCTCAAGTTTTTTAATTAATCTCATTCCTCCTCGGCTTATTACAGCCATAAAGAGGAATAGTACTATAGCAATTGCCGAAGCATATCCAACATTTAGATTTGTAAATGATTCTGTCATAATTCGATATGCAAGTAGTGAGGTTGAATCTGCAGGACCTCCAGATGTCATTGCATATACGATATCGTAACTAGTCATTCTCCAAATAGTGAAAAATATTGCCAAGTTTAAAATAGTTGTCATTATGTTTGGTAGAGTAATGTAGAAGAATGATTGCACTCTGTTTACTCCATCAATTATTGCTGCTTCGTAAATATCATCAGAAAGGAACTGTAGAGCGGCAAGACAGAGAATTGCAAAATAAGGTATATTCTTCCATAGGTCTACTGCTATTACTGAGAACCTTGCCGTTGTGGAAGCAGATAGCCAATCAACATGGAACGATGGATTAATCATTCTAATTAGGTCATTAATGAATCCAAAATTATCATTGAAAGCCCATCTTGCTGCTCTTCCAACAACGACCATAGGGATTGCCCATGGGATAAGGACAATAGTTCTCAAGAATCTTTTTCCTGCCATTTTTACATTTAAAAGCAGGGATAGTAGTGTGCCCAGAATTATTAGAAATGAAACTGAACACACTGTAAAAATAAGTGTAAACTTAATTGATAATATCAACTTAGGATCTTTAAAAATTGTTATAAAGTTTCCTAGTCCAATGAATTTTGCACCAGGTCCTTTAAGTAACTTGATCTCAAAGAAACTGTCATAAAGAGTTACTATCATTGGATATACAGTAGTAAATCCCCTTATTAAAAGAACTGGTAATACAAATAGCCATGCTATTTTAAGTTTGCTATTCTTTGCTTTTCTATTGAGATCAATGTTTTTCATAAGATTTATCCTTAAATCAGATATATTTTTCTGTTGCTTTTTGTGCTGATGCGAAGAAGTCTGCTTCACTTATCTCTTCGAGGAGGAGTCTGTGGAAGAGGTTACCAATTTCAGAAATGTATTCCATTGCTTCTGCAACTATTGGACGACCACGAAGAGTTACTTTTTCAACATACTCTCTCATTTCATTAATACCTGTAAGGTTATCTAGTTCTGGATTTGAAAGTAATTCAAGGTATGCAGGGAATGTTCCAAAGCACTTTGTATAGTCAAGCTGACCTTGCTTAGATGCTGCATAATTTAAGAATCTCTTAGCTGCTGTTTTATGTTCAGATGCATTGTTTAAAATATAATGCCAGCTTGAGCAATATGCTACACTACCAACTTTTTCATTAGCAACAGGAGGGACAATCATTGTAATTGGACCATTAGGAGTATATAAACCTGCCTTATTAAACTTTGCAATTTGGTTAGTATATAGTAAGCCTACAGCTCTCTTACCTGCAACGAGGTTTTGATATACTTGCTCATATTGGTCTGCCATTTGAGATCTTGTTGTATAACCTTCTCTTAAAATATTGACAAGTTCATGTACACCCTTTTGTGTTTGAGGATCATTCCAATTGTAATAATCACCACCAAATAGGTTGATAAAGCTACCAAGGCTATTAAATGCATATGCACTATCCCATGCATCAGCATAACCATATCTATCACCTGATGTTGCCTTCTTTATTAATGTAATAAAATCATCATATGTAGCAATACTTTCTACACCACACTCTTTCATGATATCTGTATTAACGAACCATCCTAGAACACTGAAATACATTGGTACAGAATAAATATTGCCTTCTTTTGTAATAACCATGTCATTGAGGTAAGCTTGTGGGAATTCTTTTCTAACCTCTGCTGTCATTACATCATTTAATGAAGCTAGCCAACATGTATTCTTAAATGCTGTATACATTTCATCATTTACAGTAATGATATCAACACTCTTATCTGCTGTTGAAAGTACTGTAGTTACTTTTGCTTGTCTGTCATTACTATTTGTTGGAGTTGCAACAACTGTAATTTTTAAATTACAAGCTTTTTCAACCAAGCTAATCCAATCCTTGAAGCCAGAAGCTGTTGAATCCTTTGTCATTAATACTAATTCAAGAGTCTCATTAGGATCATCTTGAACTTGCTCTGCTTCTTTTGCTCCATTAGCAAATAGTACAAATGGAAGTAATGCTATAAGCATCATTATAAGAATTTTTTTCATATGTTTTTCTCCTTTTGTGATTTCAGCATAATACCAAATATTCATACTGTAAAATTATTATTTATTATATAATTCATAATAATTATATTATACTTAAACAGAGGTTTTTATGACATTAACACAAATTGAAGTCTTTTGTGCTGTTGCAGAGCTGAGTTCTATGACATTAGCTGCAGATAGGATGAACATGACACAGCCTGGAGTAAGTAGGATGATAGCTGATCTTGAGCAAGAGTTTGATATACAACTCTTTATTAGAGAAAAAAAATCTATTCACATTACTCCTCAAGGAAAAACTTGTTATGAAAAAGCATTAAAAGTTCTTAAGGAAGTGGAAATATTA
Organism: Bullifex sp.; assembly: GCF_034103065.1. Lineage (NCBI taxonomy): Bacteria > Pseudomonadati > Spirochaetota > Spirochaetia > Spirochaetales > Spirochaetaceae > Bullifex > Bullifex sp. The sequence continues at coordinate 3,094 of NZ_JAXEGN010000033.1, forward strand.
AGAGCTAATTTTTCAAGTACAAGACAAATGAGAGAAATTAGCATTGGATGTAGTTCTGGTCTTGGTCCATATGTATTAAAGCAAGCTACAATTTTATTTCATAAAAAATATCCATCATGTCAGCTTCATATTACAGAAGAACATCCTGCTAAAATTATGGATGGTATATTAAATGGAATTTATAATGTTGGGTTTATTCAGCAAAAGCTCACAGATGTTAATATTGATAGTGTAAAAATTGGAGATGATAAAATTGTAATGGTAGCAGGTTTTGATTATCAATTAAAATCAGAACAAGATGTATATACAATTGATGATATTGCCCAGGAGAGTTTAATTTTTATTAAAAAAGGAAGTAGTATTAGACATTTAATTGACTCATATGCAGAAAGTCAATTTGTAAATCTGAAACCGGAATGGAATTGTAACTCAGGAGAACATGCTCTTAAACTTGTAGAAGAAGGCTTTGGCGTTTCACTTCTTTCTAATAAAACAGTAAATGATAGTATTCAAAGAGGAATAATAAGAGAATTAAATACTGATTTCTCTATCACGCGTGAATACTATGCAATTTGGAGAAAGGTTTGTTTTTTATCAGCAGAAGAAAAATATCTAATAGAACTAGTTAAAGATATAGGTATGAAATACACTTGGGAAAATACCCCTGTATATAGTTAATAAAATGAAAACTAGTATTTTGATTTCAATAGAGAAATTAATATCTTAGTACATTCAATTGAATTCATAAAATAGATATCTAAGAAGTAGAAGAAACTAACTATTAAAGTACCTCTTTTTCTATACAAAAATTATTAATTCAAGTTTTATTACCAAAATAGTAATAAAATATATTGGAATTATTAATTAATAATGATAAGATTTTAATTACCTAAAAGGTAATAAAATTATTAGTAAGGAAAAAGTTTAGGTATGCAAATAATGTATAAGAATGATACTGCAAAGAAACAGTTTTGTTCTGAGTACAAAAAAATGGAGATATCCTGAACAAGTAAAAAAGAAACTTCTATCTGCAGAAAATTTTATTATTAATGCAGATTCGTTAATGGATATTGCTAAGTATCCTCCATTTCATTTTGAACATTTAAAAGGTGATAGAAAAGATGAATGGAGCATACGATTGGGTAATACTGGATATAGAGTTACAATGGTTCCCTGTGATAACGATGGAAACGAAATTATAGGAGGAGACATTTTAGCTCAATGCATAATGATTAAAATTGTAAAAGTAACGGAGGTGTCGAACCATTATGAGTAATATAAAAGAATATAAAGATATAGTGGCATTTCACCCTGGATATTATATTGCGGATATCATTGAGGATATGGGAATTAATCAAGCTGAGTTTGCTACAAGAATGGGAACAACTCCAAAGACCTTGAGTCAATTAATCAATGGCCAAGCTAATATCTCAAATGACTTAGCAAAGAAGCTTTCTGTGATGCTTGGAACTAGTGTTGAAGTTTGGCAAAATTTACAGAATTCTTATGATCAGAAATTGATAGAGATACAGCAGGCTAAGGATATTGATGAACAGGCTGAACTTGCAAAAGAGATAGATTATAAATACTTTATTGATGTAGTTGGTTTACCAATAGCAAGAAATATTAATGATAAAGTGATAAATTTATGCAAGTTTTTTCAGGTTGCAGATTTACGAATCATGTTGCAGGCGGATTTTCTAGTAAACTTTAGATCAAGTACATCTTGCAATAGTGAAAAGAATATCATTAATTCTAGAGCATGGATTCAAACAGCTATGAATCTCTCTAAATGTATTAATACAAAACCTTATAATAGTGAAAAACTAAAAGAGTATTTACCAGAGCTTAGAGGCATGACTGTTAAGACACCTGATGTTTTCTTACCGAGAATGCGTAAAATCTTTGCTGAATGTGGTATTGCATTTGTTTTATTACCTCACTTGAAAAATTCAGGCGTGAATGGTGCTGTAAAATGGGTAACAGATGACAGAGTAGTACTAGCTATGAATAATCGAGGCCTTGATGCAGATAAGTTTTGGTTTTCATTATTCCATGAAATCAAGCATGTTTTACAACAGAAAATCAAAACCGTTTTCATCAGCAGTTCAATTGAAGAAATGATGAATATCAACGATAAATTGGAAATAGAAGCTGATAAATTTGCAAAAAACTATTTGATTCCACCTGTAGATTATAGAAGATTAGCACCATCAAAATATACATCTGATGATGAGATAGTTGAGTTTGCTAATTCAATAGGAATTCATCCAGGAATTGTAGCTGGGAGATTACAGCATGAAGGAATCATTGCACAGAATAGATGTTCAAAGTTAAAAGAAAAATATGTAATTGAAATAATGCATTCTGATTAGAGTATTTTATAGGGGAGTCGTATCAGACACTCTCCTTGTTTGATTGAATAAAAAAAGAAATAACATCATATAAAAAAATCTGAAATAGTAATGTACTATCACAACTAAAAATTTCTTCCAAACGTGCTTATTTTTCAAATAATATAAGCACGTTTGTAAAAAACAATGAAAAGATAAATGTTGTACTTTGATAAAATAACTAAACAGCTACAACAAAAAAAAGAGGTAGAATCATTACTCTACCTCCTCTAATTACACTAAGCAAAAGATTAGTTGTTCTTTGCGTATCTCTTGTTAAAGCGTTCTACACGACCTGTTGAGTCAACAAGCTTCTGAGTACCAGTGAAGAATGGGTGGCAAGCTGAACAAATTTCAACGTGCATATTCTTAGCTGTTGTCTTAGTCTTGATAACGTTACCGCATGAGCATGTAATCTCCTGTAACTGATAGTTAGGGTGTAAATCCTTCTTCATTGTAATCCTCCAAATCTTATATCTTACATCATCTGCTTTCACAGATGACAAGCATCATTTTAATACACTCATTGTCTGGGTTGCAGAATTAACTGCGGCACCTGACATAGAGCCTAGGAACTCTTTATTATTGTGTGTTTTCTTCATCTTGTCAATTAGGAATACACTCATCTCTAAATCATCCATGTTAGAAACAGCATTTCTTAATAACCAGAGGCGAGTAAGCTCGTCCTTTGATAACAATAGATCATCACGACGAGTTCCAGACTTTTTAATGTTAATAGCAGGGAACTTTCTTGAATCAGCCATTCTTCTATCAAGAACTATTTCGTTGTTACCTGTACCCTTGAACTCTTCAAAGATAACTTCATCCATTCTTGAACCTGTTTCAATTAACGCTGTTGAAATAATAGTTAAAGAGCCACCATTTTCAATATTTCTTGCAGCACCGAAGAATCTCTTTGGCTTATGAAGTGCATTAGAATCAACACCACCAGATAAGATCTTTCCAGATGCAGGAACAGTTTGGTTATATGCTCTAGCAAGACGTGTAATTGAGTCGAGTAAGATTACAACATCTTGATGAAGTTCAACTAAACGCTTTGCTTTCTCTATAACCATTTCAGCAACCTGAACGTGTCTTGTAGCTTGCTCATCGAAGGTAGATGCAACAACTTCACCTTGAACATTTCTTCTCATATCAGTTACTTCTTCAGGACGCTCATCAACAAGAAGTACGAATAACTTAACCTCTGGGTGGTTTGTAGTAATTGCATTTGCAATCTTCTGCATTAATACTGTCTTACCAGTTCTTGGAGGAGCAACGATTAATGAACGCTGACCTTTTCCGATTGGACAGAATAAATCTACAACTCTAGTTGCAATATCCATATCCTCTGGTTTTTCGGAGTCTGAAATGTATTGTAAATTTAATTTCTCATCAGGGAAAAGTGGAGTTAAGGTATCAAATGGAACTCTAAGCTTTGCTTCTTGAGGTGTTTGATTATTAACCTTCATTACTCTAAACATTGAGTAGAATTTATCTGTCTCTCTTGGTGTTCTAATTTGACCATAAACGGTATCACCAGTTCTGAGGCCACAACCTCTAATCATACCAGCAGAGAGATAAACATCCTCACTTCCAGAGAGATAGCTATTAATTGAATATCTTAAAAAACCATATCCATCTTGTAAGATTTCAATTGTACCCTCTACCATTAAAGCACCACCAGTTGAAGTGTGTAGACGGCACATTTCCTTAATTAAGTCCTGCTTTCTGCAATCTAAAATTACTTCTTCGCTAATTCCCTTCTCACGAGCAAGGTTACGAAGTGTATCAACAGGAAGTGTTGTAAGGTATGAAACAAAAAGTAGAGGAGCATCAGGATTTTCCTCAAGATTTATTTCAATTATTTCTTCCCTTTTTGGCTTTTGATTTTTATTGAACTTATTCTTTTTATTAAACTTATTGATTTTAGAGTTATCTTCTTCGCTATCTTGAGCTTGAGTATTATCACTTACCTCTTGAGATTCCTCTGTAGAAGCTTCTTCCTTAACATCAGGAGTAACAACTTCACTTTGATTATCTTCTTCTTTAACAATCTCGGTTGGGATGATTTCTTTTATAGGAGCTTCTTCAAGTTCTAACTTAGGAGCCTCTTGGCTTTCTACGTTAGCACCTTCTTCAACATCTATTAAAGTTGGTTGATCTTCATCTACACTCTTTTCTTCAGTCTTAGGATTAACCTTCTTTCTAGGCTTTCTCTGAAGCTTTCTCTTTGGTTTTTCAACCTTCTCAACTTCAACAGAATTAGCTTCTTCTTTACTTTCTTCTTTTACTTCAGTAGGTTCAGCTGGCTTAACCTTAACTTTAATTACTTTCTTAGTCTTTACGACTCTTTTTTTCTTTGTTTCACCTTCTTCTTGTGAAGAAACAGCCTGAACCTGGCTGTCGACAAACAAATCTTCATCTGCCATGAAAATTATTCTCCAAAAAATTAAACGTGTAAGTATATTAATTTAGAATATATTATTAGTTCTAATTGAATAATCTGATTAACGACTTAAATATAATCCCACATACAAGTTATGTCAATAAGTGGCTTATCAGAGAGGATAAAGTGATTAGCTAAAATAAAAGCAGCTGTAGCACTCTTTCTTCTAACAGAAGCACGTCCCCATGTTGTGAAGTGGAGAGTAACTGCTTGACTTACTCGATTTTTTCCTGCAAAGCCAAAGCAAACAGTACCTACATCCTTTCCTTCACTTTTATCTGGACCAGCAACACCAGTAACAGAGAAAGCATAATCACTATTAGTTTTCTTTAAAGCACCTTCTGCCATCTCAATTGCACAATTCTCGCTTACTGTTCCATAACACTTTATAGTAGTGCTACCAACACCTAAAAGGCCTTCCTTTACAGAAGGAGCATATGAAACTACTCCACCATTAAAATAGACACTAGCTCCAGCTTCTTCGGTTAAGAGCATTGAGCATAGTCCTCCTGTACAGCTTTCAGCAGATGCAATAGTAAGACCTTTTTCTCTTAAAGTTTTAGTTAATGATGAAAGTGCTGTATTATCACCTGGGATAATTAGCTCATTACCACACTTTTCTTGAAGACGCTTAATAGCACTATTAACCTTTTTCTCATCACCTTCAGCGTAGAGAGAAATTCTGTAATCCTGGAAACGTGTTCCCCAGTTAATTTCAGAGTCGACCTCTTTAGTTAATTCCTCAAGCTTTGCTTCTGCAATTAAAAAGGTTGAATACTCAAATCTTGGCTTTTCTTCATGTCCATTAAGATGTGCAAGGTATGGTAATACAAATTCCCTAAACATAGGTTCCATTTCTCTAGGTGGTCCAGGAAGACAGATAATTAAAGTGTTATCAGCTTTACCATAAAAGCCTTCTGCAGTGCCATTTGGGTTTAATATAGTTTTAAAATCCTCAGGGAAATAGCTTTGCTTTTCATTTGCACCATGTATTCTTTCACCTACTCTTTTGTATAGGCGTTGATAGGCTTCCTCATTTTTAACTAAGGCTTTACCCGCTACATGACTAATTGTAAGACGAGTCATATCATCACTAGTTGGTCCAAGCCCGCCTGTGATGATAATTACGTCGTTATGCTTAATTACGCTTAATAGTACAGCTTCAATAGTACCATCATCAGGGATAGCTATGATTTCATTCATATGATAACCAAGCTTAGTTAACTCTCTTGATACTAACTGACCATGTTTATCAGCAATAATTCCACGAGTTAATTCACTACCAATAACGATTAAAGAAGCTGTAGTATTATTCATTTTTTTACCTTTTTCAAAATTGTTAAACAAAGTCCCACAATTAATGTAACAGCACTAATAAAAATTGATGCATATGCAAGAATATCAGTGTGTTCAACGTAGAATGTGTGGCCATATGTTTCGCTAGTATAAACTGGTACATCATAGATGTGGTAAGTCATCTTGAATTGCTCAACAGGATCTACTAGCTCTCCCGTTGGAAGTATCATACAGGTAAGACCTGAGTTAGTACTTCTTACCATAGTCTTTCTAGTTTCAACACTTCGAACTGTTGCAATTGCAGCATGCTGGACTGCAGCATCTGCAGAACCTGACCAACGATCATTGGTCATGTTTACAATTACATCAGCACCATTTCTTACAAAACCAGCTGGAAGATAGCCAAATACATCCTCATAGCAAATTGGAGTTGAGAACTTAACTCCATCAGACTCAAAGACCTTAGCCTCATCGCCCTGTTCCCACCAGTTATAGTCTAATGCAACTAAGATATTGTATAGCCATGGTAGTTGCTTTTTATAAGGGAAGTGCTCTGTAAATGGAACTAGGTGTTGCTTATTGTAAGTTCCTTTAATAGTTCCATCATCAAATAGAATAACAGAGTTATAGTCTGTTCTATTTAACTCTCCTGTTTCCTCATCTATTGGTCCCTTTGAAGGATCCTTTAAAACACCAGTTGGGTTACCAGTTAATAGTGGTTTATCAAGTTCTTCTGCAAAAGAAACGAATTCCTTAACAAGCTCTGCTGTCTCTTTGTTACCAATAGTGTCCCCTGCACCTTCATAGGAGTAATTCATATGCCAGCTAACAGATGGAACAAATGCAGTTTCAGACCAAACAACGATATCAGGGTTTTGTCTAATTGCTTCAAGGGATAACCTTCTTAAGTTAGAGAAATTTCTTCTATAGGTTGTTAAACCACCCTGCCATGAATCATGGTTATGCTGTACTGTTGCAACCCTCCAAGTTCTATCAGGAATTGCCTTTTCCCAGTAATTTAACTGAATACAACCTGTAGTAAACCATAAGACAAAGATAATAGCGTAGATAATAGGAAAGTAAATATTCTTCTTTATGTAGGTGATAAATTTATCACCCTTACCTCTTACTCTATCTGCAAGGTTAGCTGCAATAAAGGCTTGTGGGGTAATTATCATGTAGATAATAAACCAAATACCAGTGTACTCTGCAATTTGTATTAATGGTAAATATCTATAAAGAGCGTAGCAAATTGTACCATATGGGTATCCAGCAAACCAGCTTTCAGATAGGTATGCATAGCTTACCCATATAAAGCCCTGTAGCAAAAAGCCAAAGCGCTTAAAATAGGTAACCGCCGCTTTTAGAGCAAAGAATAGCATAAGCATCTCTGTGCCCTTGATTACCGTTACTATTACAATTGCACCTTTATGGAAGTTTGGAAGCCAATAGTTAAAGAAGCAGTAAAAGGCTACTCCGAATAAAAATCCATGAAAGCCTACTGCCTTCCAAGAGGTATTTTTAATTACCATCAAAACTGGAATTATTGCAAAGAATGCAATAAAGCCTAAGCCCTTTTCAGAAACAAAACCAGGAAAAGCGATGGAATATACGAATGCTGAAATAATTAATAATAAAACCTCAGAACACAGTGTCCTGAGGCTTCTTTTCTTGTAAAGATCAATCAAGACGGAAAACTCCTATCATTAATCTTCCGGCCTTGCATCTCTTAAATCCCAGATGCAATCTTTAAGTTCTTTTCCTGGACGGAAAATAGCTACGCCATGGGTGTCTACTGAGACTACTTCACCAGTCTTAGGGTTTCTTGCCTTTTCTCTACCTTTTCTAGTTCTAACTTCAAAAGTACCAAATCCACGAAGCTCAATGATTCTATCATCCTTAAGACCGTCTTTAATCTCTTCAAAGAGTTCATCAATTACACGGTGGATATCGGCACGTGAGAGACCGATCTTGTTGTGGAGACTCTCGATTATGGCAGCTTTAGTAAGTTTCTCTTCCATTATTTTATTTCTCCTAATAGATGTTAATCCCTAAAAAGGGTAAGTCTTATGCAAGCTTTGCAAAAGCTTTATAAAGGCGAGACTTCTTTCTGCTTGCTGTATTCTTGTGGAGCACGCCCTTGCTTGCTGCACTATCAAGAAGCTTGAAGCTAAGATCCATAGCAACCTTTGCTGCATCCTTATCTTTAGCCTGTACTGCTGCATCGAATTTCTTGATCTGTGTGCGAACGCTGCTCTTGATCATACGGTTATGCATTCTGCGCTTTACGTTCTGGCGCTCTCTCTTCTCAGCTGATCTGTTAGCCACTTTATTCCTCCGAGTCTACATAAGTAGATTATTTTTTTTATTTTAAGTTACAGCATAAAACTGCGATTATCAAAACTAACACAAAGCGTAACTTCGGTCAATATATGATTTTACAATATTTTACTTTATTTTGTTTTATCAAGAAGAGAATATCTCATCTTCCCATTCTTGGCTTACACACCAATGCTGACTTTCATCATTGTAATAAACCTCATCAAATGGTACATAAAGCACTCTTCCATCAGCTCCTTGAAGTAAAATACGTCTTGAAAGAATATTTACCTCACTAACCTTATAAAGCTCATGGTTAAGCTTTATCTTTGAACCTTCAGCAGGCATTGCAGCCTTTTCTTCAACGTAGTAATCATATTCATATGCAAGACAGCATAAAAGTCTTCCACATGGACCTGAAATCTTCATTGAATTTAGAGAAAGATTCTGCTCCTTCGCCATTTTAATAGACACTGGCTCTAGCTTATCTGTAATACAGTGACAGCAATAATCACGACCACAAACTGACAAACCACCAATTAACCTTGATTCATCTCTAACACCAATTTGTCTTAACTCGATACGCATTCTAAAGACTGCAACAAGATCCTTTACTAAATCTCTGAAGTCTACTCTCTCATCTGCGGTAAAGAAGAATATTACCTTAGGCTCACCAAGTAAGAAGTGAGTTGTAATAAGCTTCATCTTTAGACCATGCTTTTGAATCTTTTCCCTACAAACTATTATCGCGTCATCTTCTTTTAAAGTATTTTCATTGTATTTAGCCATTTCAGCAGGTGTTGCTAGGTGGTCTAAGAATAAGACATCCCCAGTAACTCTTACCTTTCTTGGCTCCTTAGTAACTTGGCATCCCATGCAATATTCACATTGATGTACTTCTTTTTCTGAAATACTTTGTTCTTCAGAGTATTCTTCTTCGACATCTCCAAAATGAATACATGAACCTCTTACGCATGTTGAACCAGGAACATAAGTATTATTTTCATCTGGAGCTGGCCCTACAATAAAGCCAAGATCGAGGCCAAATCTTGTTTCATAAACAACGGGAGTTCCAGGATATAGTACAGAATCCCAAGCTGCTAAACATATATCGTTGTAGGAAGGGTTTTTAACGACATATACGTATGCCTCTTCCTCTTTATTAATTTCTTTCTTTGCCATAGTAAAAAAAATAACATTTGTAAAAACAATACGCAAGGCTCAATACAAAACAATTAATTAAGTGTATTCTATTTATATGGAACTTAATAATAAAACACTATTAAAAATTGGTATTTCTATCTTTATTTTATTTTTATTATTTACCTATTGGAGTGGTATTTCTACTTTTTTAATTAAGTTTATTGCAATTTCATCACCAATAATTATTGGTCTAATAATAGCTTACATCTTAAACATCTTAATGAGTTTTTATGAAAAACATATAAAAAAAGCTAACAGAATAATATGTTTAATCCTTTCGATACTAACTCTATTAGTTATTATTTTTGCAGTTCTAGCGCTATTAATACCAGAATTAATTTCCTCTATAAAGCTTATTGCTGAGCGCTTTCCTATAGCGTTATCTAATATTACAGAGATTTTAAAAAAGTATGATTTACCCTCAAAAGATTATTCATCCCTAATCTCTAACTTTGATTTAAAATCAAAAGTTAACCAAATAATAAGTGTATTAACATCGGGAATAACAAATATATTTGGAGTTGTATTCTCTGTATTTAGTGGAATTGTTACTATCTTTTTAAGCTTTATGTTTGCCCTTTATGTTTTAAATGGTAAAGATAAATTGAAATCACAATCAAAGAGAGTATTAAAAGCTTACCTTCCAAGTAAAGTATATGAAAAGATTTTATATACACTTAATGTCCTTGATGAAAGCTTTCATTCATACATTGTAGGACAGTGCACTGAAGCAATTATTTTAGGTTCTCTTTGTGCTATTGGCATGATGGTATTAAGGCTTCCATATGCTTTGATGATTGGTTCATTAATTGCCCTTACAGCACTAATACCTATTGCGGGAGCATACATTGGTGGCTTTTTAGGTGCTTTTATGATTTTTACAGTGTCCCCAATAAAGGCATTGATTTTTATTATATTTTTAATCATCTTACAGCAAGTAGAAGGTAACTTAATATATCCTCGTGTAGTTGGTTCAGCTTTAGGTCTCCCAGGTCTTTGGGTGTTAGCAGCAGTAACAATAGGTGGTGGTCTACTTGGAATTATTGGTATGTTAATTGCAGTCCCTATTACAGCTACAGTGTATAAGATTATTAAGGCCGATGTGAATAAAAGAGAACAATTAAAAATATTACAAAACTAAATAAAGGTTTAATTATGAAATTAGGAAGCAAAGAGATAAATGGAAACTTAATACTTGCACCTCTTGCGGGATATTCTGATAGAGCTTTCAGAAGGATTTCAAGAGAGCATGGTGCTGCCATTGCAGTTACTGAAATGGTGTCATGCGAAGGTTTAGCAAGGGATAATGAAAAGACAGAGGATCTACTTCTAAGATATGAAGGAGAAGATGAACTTATAATGCAAATCTTTGCTCCAGATGATGATCCTGTTAGGCGCTCTCTTTCTCGTCTTTTAGAGTATAAACCAACTGCAATTGATATCAATGCAGGTTGTCCTGTTCCTAAGGTGGTAAAAAATGGATGTGGATCTGCATTAATGAAAAATCCTGATAAAATTTACAACATTGTTAGCTTTTTAAAGCAAAATACCGATGTACCTATTACAGTAAAATTTAGACTAGGTTGGGATTCTTCATCAATTAACTATCTAGAATTTGCTGATGCTTGCGTGAGTGCTGGTGCTTCTGCACTTACCCTCCATGCAAGAACTCGTAGTCAAAATTACTCAGGAACTGCATCATATGAGGATATCAAAATCCTCAGAGAAAGAGTTGATAAAAGTGTATTAGTATTTGGCTCTGGTGATGTCTTTACTCCTGAAGATGCTCTTAAGATGGTTAAATCATGTAATGTTGATGGGGTTATGTTTGCTAGAGGAGCAATTGGAAATCCTTTTATTTTCAAGCAAACTAAAGAACTCTTAGAAAGTGGTAGTTATCATGATATTCCTCTTGAAGAGCGCTATAACACTATTATCAAGCATTTAGACTACATGATTTCTTACTTTGGTGAAGCTTTGGCTGCAAGAGAAATGAGAAAGCATGCAGCAGCATATTTAAAGGGTGTTAGGAATTCTTCCCGTGTTAAAGCAACAATTGTTCATGCTCTCACACGTGATGATTATCTAAAGTCTTTAGAAGTACTATTTGAATAAAAGCTGATATTAATAAAAAAATATTTATTGATTTTGTTTGACGCGGCACTTTTGGTAGTTTAGCATTTTAGTTATAGGGGGCTGAAATGCGAGTTTTAATCCTGGGATCAGGTGCAAAGGACCATGCAATTGCATGGTGGTTCAGCAGGAGCAATCTAATTTCAGAGCTATTTTATGCACCGGGGAATGTAGCAACAAAATCTATAGCAACTAATCTACCAGAAGTAGACCCTTCTGATAAAGAAGCTGTATATAATGCTTGCTTAAAATATAATATTCAACATGTATTTATCGGTACAGAAGCACCACTGCTTGCTGGTATGATTGATTTTCTACAGCGAAAAGGTATTAGCACATTTGGTGCACCTTTAAGCTCATTAAAGCTTGAAGGGGACAGAAATTTTGCTAGAGCTTTTACCGATAGACACAATATTCCAACACCAAGAAGAAATCTTTTTGAATCTCCAACAGCATTGGGAAAATTCTTATCTAGACATGAGGGAGAACACTTTGTATTAAAGTCAAATACAATTGCTCCATCTAGAATAATGCTTGACTCTTCAGATAGCAAAGCTTTACTTGAGTTTGCTGATGAACTTTTTAAACTTGGACCAGTTTTACTTGAAGAGCACTGTGCAGGATTACCAATTACTGTAACAGTACTTTTGGATAACAATGGGTATCTTGCACTTCCATTCACTTCTGATTACATGTATACCTCAGCAGACCAAGGTATCCCAACAGGTGGTATGGGTGCTGTTTGTCCTATCCAGTTAAAAAAAGAATACCAGGACTTAATTAAAGAACAGATAATTGAACCAACAATTTATGGTATTAAGGTTGAGCAACTTGCCTATAAAGGTGTATTAACTTTCTCCATTATTATTAAAGAAGACCGTCCTGTATTAGTAGATTACCATGTTAGATTTAACGATCCTGCAACTCAAGCTATGATACCTTTAATTAAGACAGATATCGTTGAATTAATTAAAGCAGTAAATGAGGATCGAATTTCTTCTATTAATCTTGAGCTATCAAATGAAAGCACCGTTGCTGTTGTAGTTGCTTCAAATGGTTATCCAATGCATCCAGAAATAGGAAAAAGTATTAATCTTAAATACCCATTTTTAGTTAAAAATATGCTTCATAGATTACCTCTAGTCTTTGCTGGTGCTATTGATGGAGAGAATGTAAAGAATCTTAAAACCACAGGTGGCAGATGCTTTACTGTAGTTGGTAGAGGTAAAAGTATTAAAACGGCAAACGAAAAGGCTTACCGTTTTATTGATTCTTTTAATTTTGATGGTGCTTGGTACCGTGATGATATCGGATACAAGTTCTTTATTAC
>NZ_JAXEGN010000034.1:0-8082 GCF_034103065.1 Bullifex sp.
TCTTACGCGCTTTGTTAATCTAGCATTTTTGCTCTGTTTTCGTCAACTACTAAGTTGAAAGTTTTTTTATTTTTTTCTCTCACCTTCTTAGTGGCTTTAGCTCCTTGCGTCGCTCAACGAGTTAGCAATCTACTCCTTTTATTATTTTATTTCAAGTACTTTTTGATTATTTTTTATACATTTTTTGTAAGTGTATACAAAATATAAAAATAAAAACAAAAATATTTTTTCTTTTTATTTTTATATCTGTTATTATCACTATTTATGAATATTGTAATAGAAAATCCAAGCAAATTAGACATCCCAGAATTAGAGAGAATATGCTTACTCACAGCAGATAGTGGAAAAGATGGAACACATCTTTATTCAGATAAAGCATTAGTTGGACAGATATATTTAACTCCATATGTGTTATTTGATCCATCTTGTTGTTTTGTTGCAAAACTTGATGGAAAAATCGTAGGTTACATTGTTGGTTGCTATGATTCAAAGGCCTTTTATAAATATCTAAATAATGAGTTTCTTCCATCAATTAGAAATAAGTTTACTACTGCAATAACACAGAGCGATAAAAACATCGTTTCTATGATTCAAAATGGTGTTGAAGCAGAGTTTTATCCACAAGCTCAAGCACACCTTCATATTGATATTCTTCCTGAAGGACAACACATGGGACTAGGAAGAAAACTAATTGATACATTTACACAAAACTTAAAGAATCATCAAATAAATAGTGTTTATTTAGGTGTTGGTGCAAAAAATACTAACGCTCAAGCCTTTTATAAGAAAATGGGCTTTTCAACCTTTATTGAAAAGCCTTGGGGATTAGTATTGATAAAAAATTTCTAATCACTATCACTATTCCATTTATTTGCAAGATCAAATAAATCAGAAGAAAGTCTTCGAATTGCATCAGAGAGTCTGATGCATCTTTTTTTATCTTCACGGTCAGCTTTTCTTGCTGCATCATTAAGTCTATTAATTACCTCATCAACTCTTTCAAGACCACTTGCAAGAAGTTCTCTAGATTCATTAAGCAGCTTATCATTTTCATCGATATATGCTTCTCGCTCTTGATATGGAAGGACATCGTCTAAATCAAATGATTCATTTAAATGAGGTGCATATGCTTTATAGTTATACTTTTCAACAAGCTCTCTTGCAAAAAGTGGTGCAACATTTTTGTCTCCATGAGTTACAAATATTTTTTGTGGAGGAGTTTTAAAAGAAGTAATCCACTTAATTAAGCCATCATGGTCTGCGTGTCCACTTAGACCATCAAGAGAAGCTATTTCAGCATTAACATCTACTTGATCACCAAAAATTGTAACATGTTTAGCACCATCAACAATTGACCTACCAAGTGTACCAGCAGCTTGGTAACCAACAAATAGAATAGTATTTGTTTTTTTATATAGACCATGTTTTAAATGATGCTTAATTCTACCACCCTCACACATACCGGAGGATGAAATTATTACAATACTTTCTTTTAAAGTATTTAATCTTGCTGAGTCAGCTGCATCTTTGACCTTATGTAGGGTTGGAAATTCAAATGGATTTTCACCTCGATTTATTATCTCCATTGCTTCTTTATCAAAGTAGTTTTCACAAGTACAAGACTTAAAAACAGTAGTTGCTTTAATCGATAAAGGAGAATCAAGATAAACTGGAACAGTGTAAGGAAGATACTTTTTATCTTCAATAATCTTAAATAGATATAGTAGCTCCTGTGTTCTTCCAACTGCAAAGGAAGGTATTATAACTCTACCTCCCCTTTTAAAAGTTCGATCAACAATCTCGGCTAAAGTCTTTGCTCTTTTGTATAAATCATCTGTACTCTTTTTTTGATGTAATCTATCACCATATGTTGATTCCATTACAACTATATCAGCACTTTTAATATATTCTGGGTCATTAATAATTGGTTGATCTAAGTTTCCAATATCACCCGAAAACACAATCTTTGTCTCTTTATTATTTTCTTTAACAAAGATTTCTATTTCAGCTGAACCTAATAAATGACCAGCATCAATAAACCTAACACGAACATTTTCATTTAAAATATTGGTTTTTCCATATTCAGTTTGACTAAATAGTTCTAATGCTTTATATGCATCATCCTTAGTGTATATTGGATCAATTGGATCTTCACCCTTTCTTTCTCTCTTTCTATTCACCCACTCACTTTCACTTTCTTGAATAGAGGCTGAATCAAGAAGCATTATCGATGAAAGCATTGAAGTTGCAGAAGTTGCTAAAATGGTACCATTAAAGCCTTCTTTTACAAGTTGAGGGATTCTTCCTGAGTGGTCAATATGAGCATGTGTTAGTAATACATAATCAATTGATTTAGGATCAAATGAAAAGGTTCTTCCGCAAATCTTTTCATCTTGGCCTTGAGCAAGGCCACAGTCAATTAGGAGGTTTAAACCTCCTGCATTAAGTAAATATTGTGAGCCGGTTACAAAGCGAGCGGCTCCTAAAAATGTGAGCTTCATGGCTTTTCTCCTTACATATATTATACGGTAAGAAGTTAAAGAATGAAAAAAAATTCAACTTTGCAATATCTAATTAGAGAAGTTTTATCAACATAATAAAAACATCAATTTCTATAGGCTGTTTTTTTCTTTTCCATATTAAGTTTTGTCTCACACTCAGTTAATAATCTAAAATGCTTTTGGTTTTAAGATATTGATAAATATCTAGAGTGTTTGGAAAAATTAATCCGCTGAATAAACAACTACATCACTAATCATTTCCTCATCCTCTGTAGAGAAGAAATCCATATCCTCATCAAATGCAGGGAAGAGGTTATTCCAGAAGTCTTGAGTATTTTCAGCCTTTCCATTATCAAGAACAGCATATCCACTATATTCTGTTAAAAGTTCGATGCCAGGGACATCGTAGGAACCAACAATTTCACCGTCTTCATTATGATCAAAACGATTTAGTAAAGCTGCATCAAAATCATCAAAGGTCCAAACTCTATTATCTTCATTTTTATCTTCTCCAACTATGAAGCAAACTGCGTACCAAGCATTTTCATAGTTGTAATCGAAGAAGTAAATACCACTCTCTGCACCAGAAATTAAGAATCTACCATCTTGATCACTAAATAGATATAGATTTGGATTTTCTGCAAGTCTAGAAATACCAGTTTCACTGTCTGTTAATAATTCATATACAGGAGATGAGAAATCTGAACGAGGAACACCATTTTCCTTAATTACGGCAGAGACTGTAAATACATCAGGAACTTTAGCTCTAATTGAGAAGCCACCACGTCCCTTTGTATTTAGCTCATAAGCAAAAGTTTGAGTATCTGCAAATTCATTTTTACCACTTATATATACAACTAAATTATTTCTACCTCTTGAAGAAAGCCCATTGTACATTCCATTTCCAAATAAAGTCTTTAATTGAACTGCATTTGATCCAGTAGACTTTGCAACCTCAATTGTTGCTTTTTTAATACTTCCAGAAGGTCTGATAATTAAGAAATTATCTTTAACAGAGCGGCTAATTGCAAACAATCCATCGGTATAGAAAACAGCAGTTGATAAATTCATGCTTGCAGAGAATCTATTGTAGTTATCATAGGATTGTGCACGAATACCAAATAAGTATGTTTCTCCTGCATGGGTGAATGAAGAAGCTAAGTTATGCTTTGAAAAATCACTAAAATCAAGGCGAGAAACATTTAAGTTAACATTATCATTACCAATAGATGACGAGAAGTTAATGTTGTTGTTTTTAAAGTAATCTGAAGAGTATGAAATATTTGTTTTTCCGAATGAATATGAAGCAGAAATGTAGCCAACAATTTGAGGTTTATCTGAAACACTACTATTTTGATAAGCTGAAACAGATGTAGAAATACTCATATTCTTCATAGGAGAGAAGCTAAGAGAACCATTTATTCTCCAAATAGGATCAAGTATTGATCCACTATTTAGTGTTAATAGTGTTGATAAAGAATAGCGTAAAATACCAAGGCTTCCACCAAAATTTAATGATAAAGAAAACTCATGATCTACTAAGCCATTTGTAACTGGGTTTGAGTAATCTATTGCAAATGAAAGTGAACTTACAATCTTATTTTTCATTATAAATCTATGATTTAAAGAAAGTCCTAATAGAGGAATATTACTTCCACTATCAATTTTAGAAGCAAATGCAAAAGTTGAGGTTCCTAACCTATTTGCATTAATAAGAGTAAAATTAACACTTGCTGCATTATTACCATTTGGTGTTGCTTTAACAGAGTAATTACTATTTAAAGTTATGGTGTCAGAAATCCCAAAGTTTTGATACCAAGATAGAGCTATATCATTGAAGTGATAGCTATGGTAGTAATCAGGAAGTATTTTTAAAAGTAATCCATCCGTAGTAGTGTTACTACTTCTAATAGTTTCTCTTCCAATTGTTAATGATCCTCCATAGAGACAGTCTCCATAGCTAAGAAGTTGGCTGTCATAAGCAAGTGAAAATTCATAAATCTCACTATGCTCTTTAATTTGTTCAGGATCTGTATAAGCACTTAACACCCAAAGTGGAGTAATAGTAATTGCAACCTCATTGATACCTGTTTCAAATGAAAAATCTTTAACTCTATACTTTCCAGGAGTAACAGTTCTCTCATAAACCTTCTTACCATTAGACTCAACACTAATACGACTATCCTCGTAAACCTCTACGTATTGCTGTTGTGAATTTCGTTTCGCACTTTGGTTACCAAATGAGTAGTTCTTTTCAAATTGAATACCAACACTTGTATTCTCATTACCAAGGCCATAACCAGATACATTTCCAAATGAAACTCTTATACTTTGGTCTACAAAATCATAGAAGAATCGATAGCTATTAACATTCAAGGAAAGCTTATCAGCCCTATAACCTATGTTGTAGTACAAGTCTAAGTTAAGGTCTCCAAATGTCATATAGTTGGAGCTATTTAATGAAAGGTACCAATAGTCATATTTTGGCTTTATCATCCAGTCATAGTTTGCATAAAAACTAAATGCTGTTGCTAAACTAAAGAAGTTCTTTTTTATTTCTGTTGCCCCAGAAAGAGAGAAGCGATCACGTCCTGTTGAGTAATTTGTAATTGAAAGGACTCTTTCTGGCATATCAATTAAAGAAAAGTGAAGCTTAATTGTAAAGTTATTATCATCACAAACGCTTTCAACACCCTTCTCTTCTAGATATTCTAGATTAATCATTTCAGGAGCATTGTTAAAAATGCGCTCATATGCTTTCTCTGTAATTAATTCTCCGACATAGAGTTTTAACTCAAATGATTGAAAACTCATTATGCCATTTTCAAATACTACTTCTATATCACTTAAATAATCTTCATCGATATATAGTTTGTAGTAGTAAACACCATCTTCAATTAATAAGCTATCAGAGCCAGAAACAAAGAAATCAGCGAAGAAGTCATCATCATAAACAGGAGTAACTGGAGGAAGGAATAAATCATCCTCAAACATCTCCATTACAAGAGGTTCAAACATAATTGGTTCATCAGGAACTCTTATTATTTCTTGACTCTTTTCTTCACTTTCTTGGACAAAAACATCTCCTACTTCAACTATTTCTTCTTGAGTAGTTTCTTCAGGTTCACTACTTGAATCTTCTACCTCATTTTTAAAAACAGTTATTACATTGTAAGGAATATATGGATTTTCATTAACTATAGGAGCAGAATGTGTTTCTTCCTTATTTACTTCTTCACTAATTACTTCGATATTTTCAACTGGGTTATCATCATATTCAATGATTTCTAATTGGTCTGGTAATATTACTTCAGAATTAGCTAAACTCTCATTTTTTAAATCTTCTTGTTGTTGATAAACAATATTAGCGTTTTCTTTATTCTCAACTGGAAAATTGAATAAATACCAAATTATGTATGAAAGTGAAAACAACCATACAAGAGAAAAGAAAACAGCTAAAAAAATCTTTCTAAATGAGTTATTTGCTCTATGCATCTAAAAATGTCACTGTACTGAATAATTGTAGGATATTGAAGCTTTATAATTTGAGCCATGGTCAAGCCCTTCTGGCCAAGGCACATTCTTAGTCCAAGTTTTTCCAGCAAGAATGTTTACACCATAGATATCTGGTAATGCTTCATTACCTGAAAGAACTACACTGTGTCCTGCTCCATCTTGAACAGTAACAACTGCTTCATTTAATAACTGGTGAACAGTACCAGCATTAGCAAAGGTTAATGCAAGTAAACCATCTTGAGTCTCTTGAGCTTTAGAAACAATTACTCTTTCAGTTACCTTTGATGGTTCAACATATGCAGAAGCATTATAAACATAGAGGAAGTTAAACATACTTGTATTTGTGCTACTTCTACCCTGTGAATAAGGAATTTGTTCAGCCTTAATTCTAAAGCTTAATTCTCTTGTTACAGTCTTTGGTCCTCTATATTGCACTCTTATAATCTGAGCACTCTGAGGCTGGATTAGAACCTTGGCAGGCTGAATAGAGAAATATGCAGAACCATCTTTATTTACTTCGCTACCATTTGCATCTTGGTCACGTACTAATGCACTAATTGTTACGGCAATAGTTTCGTCACTATCATTTGTGATTGTATATGTTCTTGTTGAAGCTGAACCTGAAACACTAAAAGTTTGTGTGAGAGGTTCAAATTGGAAAGCATAAACAGCTGTTAATGCTAAAATGAACATCAATAATAAAGAAATGGCTCTTTTCATTAAATTTCTGCTGTAGCAAAACTCTACAGTCTCCTCCATAAATAGGATTGATATGACAACTCTTAGATTATAAAGCAAAGAATAAACTCTATCAATATTATTTATTTAATTAAATACCGGATATACTTATGTCATATGATTATAATTTTTTACTAAAATAGATACTTCTTTTTAGCTTTCTAAAGTTATTTTATGACAATAATAATAGTAATTTTATAAGTAAATCTAGTTTTTTCTCATAATAATTGAATATTCAAAAATCAATTATCCTAGTTTAGAATATAGAAAGAGGTGATAGTGTGAATAAAACATTAATAATAGTTGGTTCCCCTAGAAAAGGAACATCCTTAAAGCTTGCTTCTTGTTATCAAGAAATGTGTGAAAACACAGAAATAGTCCAGCTAAGAGATTTTAACATTAAGCCATGCATGGGCTGTGATCAATGTCATAAAAATGAAAATCATAAGTGTATTATTAAAGATGATTTTGAAACAATTGTTGAAAAATTAAATGAAGCATCAACTCTTGTATTTATCTCTCCTATTTATTGGTGGGGTGTTACTGCAACTCTAAAATGCTTCATCGATCGTCTATATAGCTTTAATAATTGGAAAGGAAAAGAGTTTAAACTTATCTTAACAGGTGGTGCAGAAACAACAGATGTTGAGTATAAGCTTCTTCATGACCAATTTAAAGAAATGATGGTCTATATTAACGTTCCGTTTAATTCATTCTTAGCATTTGAAGCTTATCAGGACAAAATTTTAGAAATAACTGATGAAGTAAAAAATCAAATTAAATCAATTATTTAAGTTTTTGTGACCAGCTTTATAAAGAGTTTACAGTGCTCATATAATCGATTTAGTAACTCTTCTTCTCGCTCTGGATGTCTATCAAGTTCATCAAGCACAACGATAATTGGACTATCATACAAAAGTGCAAGAGCAGAAGGAGATTCGTTAATCATTATTTTCTTTTCAATTAATGATGAAAATAGAGCTGCATGGTAATTAATAATTTGATCAAAAAATCTCTTTGAATACATAGCTTTAATTTGGCTATCATTTGAAAGCTTCATAAGGCATCTTAATCTTTTAATTTCATCATCATGAATTAGTAAATTCACAATTTCCTTTTGTTTTTTAAATAGGATTTCTTCACTAATATTTTTCTCTTCACTTTCCTTTAAAGCTATTTGAGAAATAACAGCATCAAGCTTTTTACAAGAATGGTTATAAACTTCTTCAAAGATTTCCTTCTTACTTTTAAAGTGTTTATATAATGAAGGAGCTTTAATTGAGCAACGCTCTGCAATCATTGCAACACTAACTCCTTCATATCCATG
>NZ_JAXEGN010000035.1:0-5373 GCF_034103065.1 Bullifex sp.
AAATCAGTAATTGAAGCAATAGAAAGAAAAAAATGTGGAAGTTATTGGACTCAAACAGGTTCCTATGAAGCAGTAAGTAATTACATTGACTTAAATATTGATGGAGTAAAAGATGATGTAATAAAAATGATGGCAGGTGAAAGTATTCCTGTTATTGTTGATAAATTTAGAAATAAAATAACTGGGTTTAAACAAAAGGATGAAGTATTTACATACTTAATTCACTTAGGATATTTAGCCTATGATGGAGAGAGTAAAACTTGCAGAATACCTAATAGCGAAATAAAGTCTGAATGGGGATGGGTACTTGGTACAAGTAATAAGTATAAAAAAGTATGGGAAATAACTAATTTATCAAAAAAGCTATTAGAAGCAACCCAAAATAAACAAGAGGAAGTAGTAGCAAAAGCATTAGAAAAAAGTCATGAGCTCTTAACAAGTAATTTGTCCTACAATAATGAGCAAAGTCTTCAAAGTGCTATTATGCTCTCATACTTCTATGCATACGACTACTACACTATTATTCCTGAATTTACTACAGGAAAAGGTTATGCTGATATAGTAATGATTCCGTTTATACCAAATATACCAGCATTAGTAATTGAGTTAAAAAAGGATAAAGTAGCAGGTGGAGCAATAGAGCAGATAAAAGCAAAAGATTATCCAAGTAGGCTTAATGGCTATAAAGGTAATACTCTACTTGTTGGTATTAACTATGATAGTAAAACTAAAGAACATTCTTGCTTAATTGAAAAAGCTTAATATAGAAAAAATATCTTCTATGATGGTATATTTCTACTATTAGGTGGTTTATCATGAGAAATCTTTCAGATAGAAGCAGTCATTTCACAGATTCTGTAATTAGGCGCATGACTCGTATTGCAATTGAACACAATGCGATTAATTTATCACAAGGTTTTCCTGATTTTGATCCTCCAAAAGCCCTTATTGAAAGGCTGAAAGAAGTCTCTGATGAAGACTTTCACCAATATTCAATTACTTGTGGTGCTTTAAATTTGCGAAAAGCATTAAGTGATAAGCAATTACACTTTTCTGGTATGTATTATAACCCTGATGATGAAATTACTGTTACCTGTGGTTCTACTGAAGCTATGATGGCTGCAATGATGAGTGTTACAGATCCAGGGGACAAGGTTGTAATATTCTCACCATTTTATGAAAACTATGGTGCTGATACAATTCTTTGTGGAGCAACACCTATATATGTACCTTTAGTTCCTCCTAATTTCAATTTTGATCCCTCCTTGCTTGAGGATGCTTTTAAGCAAGGTGCCAAGGCATTGATTTTATGTAACCCATCCAATCCTTGTGGAAAAGTGTTTACTAAAGATGAACTTGAAATAATAGCTTTCTTAGCTAAGAAATATGATGCCTATGTAATTACTGATGAAGTTTATGAACACATAATATATTCACCTAATAAGCATACATATTTATCAACACTTGATGGTATGAAGGAGAGAACTATTTGTTGTTCTTCGCTTTCTAAAACTTATTCAATTACAGGCTGGCGCCTTGGCTATACAATGGCTGTTCCTGAAATTACAGATAGAATTAAAAAGGTTCATGACTTCTTAACGGTTGGAGCAGCTGCCCCTCTTCAAGAAGCAATTATTACAGGGTTAAGATTCCCTAATAGTTACTATGAAGAATTGCAAAATGAGTATACAGAGAAAAAGAATCTATTTTTATCAGGTCTTGATAACCTAGGTCTAAAGCACAATGACCCTGAAGGTGCTTATTATGTTTTGATGGATATCTCTGAGTTTGGATACGATAGTGATCTTGAATTTGCAATTGATATGTCTAAGAAGGTAGGTGTTGCTGCTGTTCCTGGTTCTTCATTTTTTAAAGAAGAGGAAAATAGATATGTTAGATTCCATTTTGCAAAGAAAAATGAGACCTTGATAAGTGCTCTTGATAGATTAGCAGAATTGAAATCTAAGCTTAAAAAGTAGCCTAATATTGAGCTATATTATTGATTTAATGAGGTTTATTTCTTAAATAGGCTACTTTAATATATTTTATGACTTAATACTTCATGTTATAGACAAAGTAGTATTCATCTGTTATCCTCACCAACGTCTAATCGAAACCATGGCAAGTTTTGCTGGTGGCGTAGGGGAATAAATTATTCCTGACTATTCTATTTCGAGGTTAACAAATATGTTAAATGAAATGTGGTGGGTACTAATGTTAGTACTCAACTTTGTCGCGATATTACTAGCTTATCGCGTTTGGGGAAAGCTCGGACTTTTCATCTGGATTCCAATTTCTGTAATTGTAGCAAACATCCAAGTCACTAAGAATGTAAACCTATTTGGGCTAGAAGCAACACTGGGTAATATTGTTTATTCAACAGGCTTCCTTGCAACAGATATTTTATCTGAAATGTATGGTCCAAAAGAGAGTAAAAGAGCTGTAACAGTTGGGTTCTTCTCGCTAATTGTTATGACTGTTATGATGCAGCTTGCTATCCAATTTACTCCAGCTCCTTCTGACTTTGTACAAAGCTCTATGGAAACAATCTTTGGCTTCATGCCACGTATTGCATTTGGAAGTTTAATTGCATATGTAATTAGTAACTTCCATGATATTTGGGCATTCGAGCTTTGGAAGAGAATTAAACCAGGTAAGAAGACACTTTGGATTAGAAACTGTTTATCAACAATGGTAAGCCAGCTTCTTGATTCTTTAATTTTTACATTCATTGCTTTCTTTGGTGTGTATGAGATGAGTGTATGGTGGCAGATTGTAATTACAACTTATCTATTGAAGTTCATCGTTGCAGTATGTGATACCCCATTTATGTACATTGCAAGAAAATGGTCTGATAATAATAGTATTAGAGAAGTATAAAATATTGATTATTTTTACGCATATACATATACTGTCAAAAAACTAAATAACTCAGATACAGCCAATTTAGGCTGTATTTTTAAACTTCTCGGGAGGGTTGATTATGAGTGGTATTGTTATCATGATCATCGCCATCGTAGTATTAGTCGCTGGTTACATCTTTTATGGTAAGTGGCTTGCTAAGAAGTGGGGTGTTGATCCTAAAAGAAAGACTCCAGCATATGAAATGCAGGATGGAGTTGACTATGTTCCAACAGATAAGCAGGTAGTATTTGGCCACCAGTTCGCTTCAATCGCAGGTGCAGGTCCTATCAATGGTCCTATCCAGGCAGCAGTATTTGGTTGGGTACCTGTTCTCCTATGGTGTCTTATCGGTGGTATTTTTATCGGTGCTGTACAGGACTTCTCTTCTATGTATGCATCTGTTAGAAATAAGGGTCGTTCAATTGGTGTAATCATTGAGCTCTATGTTGGTAAAGTTGGTAAGAGACTCTTCTTACTTTTCGTTTATCTCTTCTCAATGCTCGTTATCGCAGCTTTCGCTGATATCGTAGCTAAGAGCTTTGGTGTTAATGCAGGTGCAGATGCTTCAGTTCAGCTCGCTAACTCACAGGTTGCTACAGTATCAACACTTTTTATCGTAGCAGCAGTAGGATTTGGTATCTTCCTTAAAAATACAAAGCCAAACGCAACAGTAAATACAGCTGTATCAATTATTCTTTTAATCCTTTGTATTGCAATTGGTTACCTCTGCCCATTCTTAAATATGAGCACAAATGTATGGCTTTATCTTGTATTCTTATACATCTTAATTGCATCAGTAACTCCAGTTCAGTATCTCTTACAGCCACGTGACTACCTCAATAGTTACCTCTTAGTCGCAATGATCGTAGCTGCAGTTCTTGGTATCTTTGTTTCTAACCCAAAGATGAACCTTCCAGCATTCACAGGATTCGTTTCTTCAAGTGGTGCAATGTTCCCAATTCTTTTCGTAACAGTTGCTTGTGGTGCTGTATCAGGCTTCCATAGCTTAGTTTCTTCAGAAACAGCTTCAAAGCAGGTTAAGAACGAGAACGATATGCTTCCAATTTCTTATGGTGCAATGCTTGTAGAAGTACTCCTTGCAGTAATCGCAATCATCGCAGCAGGTGCTGTTGCTGATAAACTTACAGGTGCTCTTCCTGCAGGTACTCCTCAGCAGATCTTCTCAACTGCTGTTGCATCATTCCTTTCAGGTATTGGTATTCCTCACCAGCTCAGCTTCACACTCATCTCTCTTGCTGTATCAGCATTCGCTCTTACATCACTTGACTCTGTAGCTCGTGTTGGTCGTCTTTCATGGCAGGAGTTATTCCTCGATGATGATGAAGATGAAGCTAGCATGCCATCATGGAAGAAGATAATCACAAATAAGTGGGTTGCAACAATTATCGTACTTATCCCATCTTACCTCCTTGGTCAGGTTGGTTATGCTGAGATTTGGGCTCTCTTTGGTTCTGCTAACCAGCTCCTTTCTGTACTTGCTCTTGCAGCTGTAGCAGTATTCTTAAAGAAGACTAATAAAGATAACAAGATGATGTTTATCCCAATGTTCTTCATGCTTGCTGTAACAGTAGTAGCTTTATTCCAGCTCGCTTTCAACAACATCAAGACATTTGGTCATGCTAAGATTTCTGTAATGGGCCAGAGCCTTCAGATTCTCTTTGCTGTTCTTCTTCTTGCTCTTGCAATCATAGTAGTTGTTGACTGTTGTAAGAAGCTCTTCGGTAAAGAAGAAAACAAATAAGCATTAATTGCTTCCTTTTATAGGCCATCAAGGATTTCACCTTGGTGGCTTTTTTACATTCTCTCTATATTTAGATGTAGAAATTCCAACCTGTTCTTTGAATAGTTTAGAAAAGTGACTAAGTGAGGTGTACCCAAGGTTATAAGAAATTTCAAGTATTGTAAGATTTGTAGTTGCAAGAAGACGCTTGGCAAAGTCTGTACGAACTATTTTCATATAATCGATAACGGTAGTATTTAAATATTTTTTAAAGGCATTAATTACAACTGGGGCTGAATATCCTGTTTTTTTATAAATCTGTCCATCAGAAAGAGAGATATACTCTGGAGAGTGTAATCTAAGTAATAAACTTTTCATCCATGGGGGCGCATCAGATAACTCCTCTTACTCTTTATTTAGTGCCAAGAGAACTAAGGCTCTTAATATCATTTGTCTTATTACAAGAGGAATCTTGGTTTTATCCTTTTCATAAAGATAATTTATTTCTCTAGCTCGAAACTTAAACCAAGTGAATTACTCGGCAATTGAATTGCCAGAGCATCGTGGAGTTTAGCCACGGGTGCATCCATGACACCGCTACTGCTTTTTATACAGCTACTTTTAATACATATGGAGTCTTAATCATCTTCATATGTATTTCTTTTTTACTTACTTGACCA
Source organism: Bullifex sp. (assembly GCF_034103065.1). Classification (NCBI taxonomy): domain Bacteria; kingdom Pseudomonadati; phylum Spirochaetota; class Spirochaetia; order Spirochaetales; family Spirochaetaceae; genus Bullifex; species Bullifex sp. The sequence goes on from NZ_JAXEGN010000035.1 coordinate 5,326, forward strand.
TAGAGCCTTAGAATATTGTAAGCTCCAACACTGTCAGCATTCCATTCT
>NZ_JAXEGN010000036.1:0-11567 GCF_034103065.1 Bullifex sp.
ACGTCACCAATGCAGAGTACATAACCGATAACACCATCGCCGTTTCTATCGATCTTAGCTGGATCTGCTTTTGCGAGATAATCTGTAATGAGCTGACCCTGAACAGCACCACCAGCTGCAGCATCGAAACCTACATAGTAAGTCTTATCATTCCAGTTCATAGATGTCATATCAATTTTACCTGTTGTTGGATCAGAAGGCTGTCTATTGAAGAATACAAGAGGCTTATCCTTATTGAGAGTAACACCTGCAGCTTCTGCACTACCATTTGCGAATACACTTGTCATTGCAATTAAAGCAACAAGAGCCAAAACAACCAATTTTTTCATTTTTGTCCTCCTTTTATGACTTATGAAAAAAACTTGTTTTATAATTCTCGTACAGTTTCCAGATAAATGCAACACTTTTAATGTGAATTCATCTTTTTAACATATTCTTCATAAAAAGTTCACCAAATTGTTAAAAATTGGAGTTTATGTTTGAAGTAACATCATTGTTTTTGATTTCTATCATTTTTTCCATAGGAGTAAATCCTTCTCCTAATACCTGGTGTGTATCTAATATGGTCATAAAAGCATTTTTATCAACTTTATGAACAAAACGAACTAATTCTGAAATGCTGTAATTGGGAAGAACAACCATTAGAACTGGCTTTTCTTCTCCAGAATATAATCCCGTTGCTTTAACAATTGTTGCTGAGCGATCTAAATTGTTTATTATAAAGTCACCAATTTGATCTAATGATTCAGAAATAATAAAAGCAGTTTTAGCATATCCTGTTCCCATTGAGATAACAATTTTATTGATAACTATGGAAATAATGTAGCTAACAATTATTGCAAATAAAGCACTCTCCAAACTGAATACAAATGCAGAAATTGCAATAATAAATCCATCAACAATTAATAGTGCTGTACCTGTAGGTATGTGAGTGTATCTTGCAAGAATTAATGCAACAATATCTGTGCCTCCAGTATTACTGCCAGATTTTAATACTATTCCAATACCAAGCCCACATAGTACTCCACCATATAAACAGCTTAGCCATATACTCATCTCTTTTGAATAATCTAATACTCCATCGTAACCGAATATTCTACACCAAAGGGATGTAAATAATGATAAAGCAATTGTTCCAACTAGTGAGTTCAAGCCATATCGTTTTCCAAAGAGTTTAACTCCAATGAGAAAAATAGGAATTGATAAAAATAAAATGGAAGTACCCACATCAAATCCAAATAGGTGGAAAAGTATTGTGGCAATACCTGAAACTCCTCCAGGTGCAATTTTTGCAGGGTTAGTAAATAGGGTAATACCCAAGCCCGTAATTGCAGAGCCAATTAAAATATAAATGTAATCAATAACTATATGTTTTATCTGTTTCATATTTTTGATGGTAAAGTTGTCTTTCTTGTTTTTATTTCTTCGATTATTTCATCTGGGTCAGTTTTTACAATTAAAGAATTTAATACTTCTTCTCTTAAAAAGCCTTTGATGCAACACTCTTTTAAGAAGGAGAGTAGGGTATCGTAGAACCCATTAATATTGTAAATTGCAATATTTTTTTCATGGTATCCAATTTGCTTCCAAGTAAAAATTTCAAAAAACTCATCAAAAGTACCAATGCCACCTGGGAGAATTATAAAAGCATCAGCAATATCGTATATTTGCTTTTTTCTTGCATGCATATCTTTTGTAACAATTAATTCATCTTCTACCTGCTTAATTTTTACCTTTTCATTGTTAAAGATTTCAGGGAGTACTCCTATAACATGTCCATTATTTGCTTGTACTGCTTCTGCTAATGCTCCCATTAATCCACGATATCCTCCTCCATAGACAAGGCTAATATTATTTCTTGCAAAAGCTTTACCTAAAGCTTTAGTACTTGAAATGAAATCATCATTATTTCCAAAAGAGGAACCACAAAATACAGCAATTTTCGAGATATTATTCATATCCTTATAATATATAAAAAATATTTATTACTCAAACCTCATATTTTGTTACTATAAAAGTGTTGGTGTGTTATTTTTATGTTAGCATAAATATGCTTGCCCTTTTTATGAATAACTTATTATAATTTATAACTAGCGAGGGGATTTTCCCCTAGGAGGTTTTAATGAAGACCAAAAGGCTCATACTATTGATTGCAGCTTTATTTCTTATTGTAACTCCATTATTTGCAGCAAAGGTTGCTGTTACTTGGGAGTGGTTATTGTCAGATCCTGATGTTCAGTATTTTAGATATCAGGTAGGTGGTGAAGATCCTACAAAGTGGGTTGTCGTTACAAGTGATGTAACATCCTATGAAGAACAAGGATTAGATGGAAGTGGCTCATATACGCTATATCTCCAGCAATCATATGATGGAATTTATTGGTCTGTATCAGCAAGTGCAACATCAATGCCTATTGTTCCAGAGACCCCAGAAATCGAAGAGCCATCAATCATTGAAGAGGCTCCAGTTGAAGAAGTTGTAATTCCTGAACCTGTCGTTGTAGAAGAACCTGCAGTAGAACCAGTATATGGATCTATTTCAGTATATGGATATCCTCTTTCATGGAAGTTCGTTCCAGGAACAATTGAGATTACCTATCCATCATTTGTCTTAGATGAAGAAGTTGAGCAGTTTATCGCATTTACAAGTGTTAATAACGCTCAATACTTTGATGGTGTTTTCTATGATATCAAGGAAAGTGGAAAAGCTGTAATTACTCTTCCTGAAGCTGCTAGTTATGAAGATGTTGAGTTTGTTGGAACACGTGTAATTTCTGATCTCTTTGATTTTATCAACTTACTCTTTGCGCCTAAGGCTGCTGAAGTTGAAGAAGTTGCTAATACTCTAGAACCAGATAAGTATTCAATTCCAGTAATTACATTACCTGAAGATGTTGCATCTCCTACATCTGCTAAGACAGAAGAAGTTGTAGCTGAACCAGTTGTTGAAGAAGTTGCTACTCCTGTTGAACCAGCTCCTGTTGCTGATGAAGTCGTTGTAGAAGAATTACCAGTTGCAACAGTAACAGTTGAACCTGTTGTAGTTCCTGCTATTAAGAGTGAAAAAGCACCATTCAGATTTACTCTTTCCTTAGCAGGTGGTGCAGGTGTTAACACTCCTGATTTCAAGACTCTTGGAAAAGAATTCAAACTTGGATTAGGAATGGGATTTGAAAATTTCATTTCATTTAATAAGACTGTAGGACTTTCATTACAGCTTAATGGTGGAGCAGACTTAAAGTTTGCAAGCTTCAAGAATCTATTCTCAAGCTTTAATAATGTAGTATCTCTTTCTAGTTACAGTAAAGACTTATATGCTGAAGCACTTCTTGGACTTACATTTAACTCTGCTAAGTTAAGAACACACCTTAGTGGTGGTGCTAGATTTATCTTTGCTGGTGTAAATGAAGATAATATCCTTGGAAACTGGAAACTACTTAATAAACAGTTTGGTATCACAGTTGCTCCAATGGCTAGTTTTGGCATGCGCTATGACTTTACTAAGCATTTTGGTATGGGACTCGATGTTAACTACGCATACATCATGACAAAGTCAAGTAACAATGCTCACGATATTGATGGCAGAGTATACATGTCATTAGTATTCTAAGTTTATAGTTTAAGTATTAACTCGGAGGCCTTTGGGCCTCCCTGTTTTTTGTTGACGCATTTCAAATGAACAAGTATATTAGTTTGATATATGGTTGAGGATATAGTAAAACAGGTAGAAGATTTCGTTGAAGAGCGAGACTGGAAGCAATATCATAATCCCAAGGACTTAGCAATCTCAATTTCATTGGAAGCAAGTGAGCTTTTAGAATTATTTCAATGGAAAAGCAGTGAGGAAAGTGTAAAAAAGTATCCTCAAGAGATGAAAGAAGAACTTGCTGATATACTTATCTATTGTATTCAGTTTGCTTCAATAATGGGTTATGATATAAAAGATATCATTACTTCAAAGCTTAAGAGTAATGCTGCAAAATATCCTGCTAAGCTAGTAAAAGGAAAAAAGGAGAAGTATACTGAGTATACTCAAGAGGTTTTAATCGATGAGAAATGATGAAGTTAATCGGTGTGTAGACTACATCCGGTTTACATGTGAACTGGAAGGTTTTTCGCTAACTGAAGGTGATGAGGCGATAATACGTGACATCTTAGAAGGTGAAAGCACAGCCGAGAATGCTATTAGAGCATATATAGATAACAATAATTTAGATACAAATTATGAAGCAGTAGAAGACGAACAAGCTTTTTATGATGGTACTAAATGTCTTGTTAATTATTTCAATATCAAAGATAGAGAGCTTTTAAGAGCAACTGAAAGGTTTTTTGTAAATGTAAGAACAGCAGAGTTGTTTGTTTCTCCATTGAAAATGCATCTTTCTTTTTCTTATCTCCAAGCTATACACAGTAATTTGTTTGGTGATATTTATCCTTCAGCAGGTGAAATAAGAAATACTCAAGCTTCAAAAAGTAAAGAGTTTTGTCATCCTGCGCAGATTCAGAAAATGGCTGAGGAAATATTCCAAAAGTTATCAAATGATAACTATTTAAGAAATCAAACAGATAGAGATGATTTTATTAATGACTTAGCTTTCTATATGGGTGAAAGTGAAGCATTACATCCATTTAGAGAAGGTAATGGTCGTGTAATTAGATTCTTCTTCTATGAATTAATTAAGCAATCAGGGCACGATGTTGATTGGTCTGAAGCCGATCCTGATAGAATGCTAGAGGGTGCAATTGCGGCAATCGATGGTGATTACCAACCCCTTGTTGATGTATTTGAGGAAATATTAATAGAGTAGTAATCCAAGCTTTTAGTAGTTAAATCTATTAAAAGCTTTTTCTTTATTTATATGTTAAAATGCTAGATATGAATTATCTAGTTTGTTGTTTAGCTTTATTATTTTCTATATTAAATCTTTACAGCGTAAAAATTGGAAATAAAAAACTTAAGATGGCTACAAAGCCATTTTTAGTTCCATTAATTTTTATTTCATTTGCACTTAATTCATCTGTAATCGGCAATAGATGGCTGTTGTTTCTAATTGCCTCATTATATTGTTGTGGCGATATATTATTAATGTTTGATAATAAATACGCATTTTATATTGGTGCAATATCCTTCGCTTGTGGTCATATTTGTTTTGCTACTTACTTTATTCTTTTTAACTTTGATATTGTTTTTGCATTTCTTGGTTTAGTTTTATACCTAACTCATCTATATTTTCATGTTAAGAAATTAAAAAGTGTTAAAAAGGATATTAAATTAGAATTAATATATTCCTCTTTGATTGGAATACTTTTTGTTTCAATATTTGGTTCATTGAAATTAGATTTAGTATCGTTTGATTTATTTGCAGTTGTAGGAATAATTCTTTTTGTTTATTCAGATTCTAGAATTGCTTATTCAAGAGTAAAAATAATTGAAAAAAATGATTTTGAAATAATGCTAACATATATTCTAGCAATAATATTAATTCTAATCTCAGTTGTTTATATGAGAGGAAGCTTATTAATTTAAGAGGCTACCTAATTTGGTAGCCTCAATACAATCACATATCGACTTCGCCATAACCTGCGATAACATCACGATAGAAATAAGCACTATCTTTTGGATAACGTTTTAGAGTTTTATAATCTGCATAAACAATTCCAAAACGTTTTGAGTATCCTTCAGTCCATTCATAATTGTCAATAAAAGACCAAACAAAATAACCTCTTAAATCAACTCCTTCCTTAATCGCCTGACTGCAAGCTTTAAGATGGTTATATATGTAGTTTATTCTTTCTTTGTCGTGAACTCTGTTATCAAGAGTCAGCTTATCATCCTCTGCAGATCCATTTTCAGTGATATATAGAGGTGTATGGTTAGTATATTTATCCAACCATTTAAGCTGTCGTAGCAGACCTTCACAATCACAAGGCCAACCAATATCTGTTCTTCTTTCCCAAAATGGCTGTTGCTCAAAACCAAGTGGTTTAGATTTTGATGCACTAACAGGGTACTCATTGTAGTAGTTAACACCAAAGAAATCGACCTTAGTACTAATTAATTCCATATCACCATCTTGGATAGGGAAGGTAATACCATATGTTTTAGTTAAAATTTCTGGGTAACCTTTGCCGGTGTATGGCCCTAAGAATGCTTCAGTTTCAAGTGCTCTTGATAGCTTAGCTGCATCAATATCACATTGTTTTCTAGTTGCAGGACGAGGAGTTTGTGGATTAACAGTGATACCAATTGGAGCTTTATAGCCTTTTTCACGATAGTATTTCATTGCAAGTCCATGAGCTAAGTTAACATGGTGAACTGCTTTTGTTGCAAGATTCATATCTTGATATCCAGGTGCATGAGCTCCATATAGATAGCTTAACCATGTAATACAAAATGGTTCATTTATTGTAATCCATGAATCAACAACATCTGAAAGATTATCAAAAAGAACTTTAGCATATTCAAGGTAATCATATGCAATTTGACGATTTGTCCAACCACCTTCATCTTGCAGGCTTTGTGGAAGATCCCAGTGATATATGGTTGCATATGCTTTCATACCATGTTTATGTAGCTCTTTGCAAAGATTACGATAGTATTCAATGCCCTTTGGGTTAACTTCTCCTCTTCCATTTGGAATAATTCTAGGCCAAGCAATCGAGAATCTATATGCTTGAATGCCAAGACTATCCATAAGCTCGATATCTTCTTTATATCTATGGTATTGGTCTACGGATACCTTACCATCATCACCACAAAATACCTTACCTGGAATTGCTGCAAAAGTATCCCATATGCATGGCTTTCTGCCATCTTCAAAACTTGCTCCTTCTACCTGATAGGAAGCAGTAGCACAGCCAAAAAGAAAATCCTTTGAAAAATCTAAGCTCATATTAAACCTTCCTTCATAAATAGCTTATAGGTGATTTTTATATTTGTAAAGTTAATTGTACACAGGTTGAACAAACTTTCTTTTTTCCTTGACAACTAGAGAATTTGGCCTAATACTGAGTTTGTACAGTGGACGAACTTAATTGGAGGTCGTATGCCTATTAATAATAATATCTTTCAGAAGAATGCTAATACTGCACTCGTCACACAAGCTATTTGGCTATCGGGAGAAGTATCTCGTGTTGATATTTCAAGGAGCCTCCATCTGTATCGTTCAACTGTTACAAATATCATCTCCTTTTTGTTGGATTCCGGTGTTGTTCTAGAAGGGGAAACATCTTCTTCTCCTTCACAGGGCGGCCGGAAACCTATTTTATTAAAGCTCAATGATAATTTTGGATGTGTGTTTGGAATTGATATTCAGCCATCACACTATAGATTATCTATTCTTTCTTTTTCAGGTAAAACACTTTGTGAAGAAAAAGGTTCACTTGGAGAGCTTTCTTTTGAAGAAATGGTTTGGACTTTATTGAATAAAATATTTACTATCCATAAAGAACAGGTTAACACACCAGTTCTTGCTATTTGCTTTTCTATTCCTGGTGTAATAAATAACCAAACAGGGGAAATAATTTATTCTAATCCATTTAAAATTGGAAAATTTAACATACGTAACTTTGTAAAAACAAAGTACAACTATCCAATTTATGTAGAAAACGATGCAAACTGTGCAGCTTGGTTAGACATTGTTAAATATGAAGATCATAGAGATGAGAACATGCTTGTTCTTGTTGGTGATTACCATGAGGATACTAATTTATTTAATGATAGAATAGGTATTGGCTTAGGTATAGGCGTTGTCATCGATGGTAAGGTTTATCATGGATCACATTTTAAAGCAGGTGAGTTCTGTTCTATTTCTTGGTACAAGGGAAATGAAACTCAAAATGGTATCCCAATTGATGTATTAAAACGAACTATTGAGGATGAAGATGCTTATTATAAGTGGTTTTCAGACACAATGATTTCATTTGTTCCAATGATTTCTGTGATGGACTTTAAAACTATGATTTTCCACGGAAAACCTTTTTCTAATAAAGAAAAGGTAATGCAAACAATTAAACAAATTACACCTACATTACTTGATGTATTAGAGTTTGCTGGGACTAATATAGTTTTTGATTATGAAAATGACATGGTTGGTGCAAAGGGTGCTGCAATGATGTTTTTATCAAGATTATTTAGTGTTCCAGAACTAATGGAAAATAGTGATATCCCAACTTGGGATGAGCTTATTTTATTTGCAAATAGTCAAAAGGTGAAATAGGATAAAAAAAGGAGGTTTTTATGGCAGAGAAAAAAGATGCTATAAAAAAAAGGGGGATGAGCTCTAAAGGAGAGGAATTAAGGGCTTATTGGTTGTTTATTTTGCCGGGTTTCATAATGTATTTTATCGTTATGGCATTCCCAACAGTATTCTCATTATTCTTAAGTATAAGTAACTATGCTGGTGGTGCGTTATTTGGTAATACACGTAACCCACTCAAGATAATGGGCTTCAAGGCATATAAAACTATGTTTGCAGATCAATACTTTTACTTGGCTTTGAAAAATAACCTATTAATTGTATTTATCTCTGTATTTGGTCAGATTCCTCTTGGATTCTTAATGGCTTATCTCTTACATAGAGGAATGGTAAAGTTTAGAGACTTTTTCCAAACTATCATCTATCTTCCTTGTGTAATTTCAACAGTAGTAATTGGTATTCTTTGGAAGAGTTTCTTTGCTCCAAATGGTGCTTTTGTTGATTTAATTCGAATATTTAATCCTGCATATGAACCAACTGTATCAGCACATCCAATGATAAAGGTATTATTTGTAATTCTTTGGATGTATACAGGAACCTATTTCATTATCTTTACAGCTAACCTTCAAAAAATTGATACATCAATTATTGAAGCTGCAAAAATTGATGGCGCAAGTGAGATGCAGGTTCTCTCAAAGATTATCCTTCCAGCTCTCTCTGGCGTTATTGTTACAAGTGCTATCTTAGCTATTTCTGGTTCCCTAAAGAGCTTTGACTTAATCTATGTAATGACCGCTGGTGGTCCTGCAGAAAGAACAAGTGTTCTTGCTACATACATGTTTAATAAAGCATTCAAGGGTGCTCCAAACTATCCATTAGCTAATGCTATTTCAACTGTAATGATTATTATCAGCTTCTTCTTTATTGGTATTACAAAGCTTGTTGAGAAGAAATTTGGAGGTAAGGAATAATGGCAAATATTAAAGATAGAAGTTGGAAAACCCGTTTGGGTATGTTTGTTGTATATGCTATATTAATAGTATTTACAGTTCTTGCTATTTACCCTCTAATTTGGCTTACTCTGAATAGCTTTAAAACTACAACAGAATTCCAGTTAAATAAGCTTGGATTACCAGGTACAGTTGAAAGAGTAAATGCAGATGGCTCTATTACCAAATTCCGTCCAACAATTATTAACTATGTAGATGCATGGACACGTGGTAAATTCCCAATCTTGATTTTTAATTCAATTTTATACACAGGTATTACTACTATTGTTGTTATCATTTTTAGCTTTATGTCAGGCTTTGCTTTTGCAAAGATTAGACCAAATACTAAGACAACAAAGGGCTTATATGGCTCCTATGTTATTGGTATTTTGATGACATTACAGTCAATTATGGTACCTCTATTCTTAGTAATTAACTGGATGGGTATGTATGATACTAGATTAGGTGTATTAATTCCATACATCGGTATTGGTATGCCAATGGGTGTTTATCTTGCAACTGAATATATCAGAAGTATTCCATCTGCACTCGTAGAGTCTGCTAGAATCGATGGTGCAAAGTACCTTAAGATTTTCTCATCAATTATCTTCCCTATGGGTAAGCCTGTTGCTACAACGCTTGCTATTTTATCAGTAACAGGAACTTGGAATGAGTTCATGCTTATTAATATCTTAACAAGTAATGACAAATATAAGTCTCTTCCTGTTGGTGTACAGAAATTTGCTGGTGCACTTTCTTCTGACTTTGGTAAGCAGTTTGCTGCTCTTGTTATCGGTCTTATTCCAATGCTTGCTTTCTATCTTATATTTAGAAAGGAAATAACAAAGGGTGTTGCAGCAGGTGCTGTTAAGGGTTAATTATTGGTTTTATAAGTAAATATTTACAATGCTTATTGCAACTAAAATTTTGCAAATAAAATTTGACAGATTGCAAAAGGCATTGTAGACTATAGTTAGTTCAGTGAATGAACTAATAGATAAGGTAGTAATCCTCGTTTTGAGGTTGTCTGTCATAAGGAGGTAAAAATGACAAGACTTAGAAAAGTTTTAACTGTATGCTTGGTACTAGCTATGGGTATGGCTATGGTATTCGCAAATGGTGCAACAGAAAATTCCGGCACAACAACTATCCGTGTAATGAACTACATTGATATGTCAGAGCCAAACAGCATGAACGAAATTTCAATGGTATGGGATAAGTTCGCAGAACTCCATCCAGAAATTACAGTTATCAGAGAAGATTTATTTAATGAACCTTTCCACCAGAAAGTTGAAGCATATGTAGCTTCTGGTAACCTTCCTGATGTAATTTATATGTGGCCAGGTGGAAGATCAACTTCTCTCCAGACTACTCACTCAGTTAAAGATCTTATGCCTTTCTTAGAGAAAGATGGTCTTGTTTCTTCTTATAACCCAGCTTGTCTCGTACCTCAGACAGCAGGCTACCTCGCAGAGCTTCCTAATGGTTTAACAGCTTCTCACATGATGTTCGTTAATACAAAGCTCTTAAAGGACAACGGTCTTTCAATTCCTAAGACATACGAAGAACTTAAGGCAATGGTTCCTGCATTAAATGCAAAGGGTATCGAAGTTGTTGGTATGGCTAACATGGACTCATGGGTAATGCAGTCATGTCTCTTCTCAACAGTAGTTGGTCGTCTTGGTGGCGCAGACTGGTATGAAAGACTTGCAGCTGGTGAAATCAAATTCACAGATGATTGGTTCGTAAAGTCTCTTGAGCTCATTGATGATATGTATAAGAGCAACGTTATTAACCGCAATACTCTCCAGATTGGTTATGGTTCTAACCGTGGTGACTTTGCTAATGGTAAGGCAGCATTCTACATTGATGGTGACTGGTCAGCAGCATCATTCCAGACAGATATCACAACTGGACAGGCTCTTATCGCTCCAGCAGATCAGGAAGCTTACTTCGAAATGATGGCTTTCCCAGCAATTCCTGGTGAAGTTGTTCATGACACAGTATCTGGCGTAGTTGGTACAGGTTGGGGTATGTCAGCTAACCTCGTAGCAGGTTCAAAAGAAGAAGCTGCTGCATGGGAACTCATTAAGTTCTTAGAGGGTGAATATGTTCAGACTTACCGCCTTGAGACTGGTGCTTCATTCCCATCAAATCTCAATGTTAATGTTAACAAGCTTATCGACGAAAAGGGTCTTGAACCATTCGTAGCTAAGAGAGCTAACTTCTATAACAACTACACAACAACTCCTGTTATCGACGGCGTTCTCCATTCTGATGTATACAATGAAATCAACGTAGTACTTCAGGAAATTGGTCTTGGCGGATGCACACCTAGCCAGGGCGCAGCTAGAGTACAGAAAGCTTGGGAAACATGGAA
>NZ_JAXEGN010000037.1:0-2309 GCF_034103065.1 Bullifex sp.
CATTTAATAAGAATTCATCGCAGGGTAGAGCAGTTGGCAGCTCATCGGGCTCATAACCCGGGGGTCGTAGGTTCGAGTCCTACCCCTGCTAAATAGATGTACTGGAATATTGAGATAGCAAAGGCATCCAATATTAACTGGTCTCCAGACCATCGAAGAACCATGCAATCGTTCTCACAGCGTTGGCTGATGAAGCGGTTGCTTTTTTATTACCTTTTGCTTAAATACAAAAAATCCCTAGGAGAGCCTAGGGAGAAATAAAAAATGAATTAATTATTCATCTGCATAAGTGTCGAAGTAGCCTTGAATAAAGATAACAGGAGTTCCTTTATCTCCACTACCACTTGTGAGGTCACAAAGAGAACCAATAAGGTCTGTAATCTTTCTAGGTGTAGTACCTTGGCTAACCATCTGACCTTTAAGATCTGAATTTTTATGTGAAATAAAGTCTTTCATTGCAGCTTTTAACTCTTCACCCTTTAGCTCGGCAAAGTCATTATCTGCTAGGTATTTAAGTTTAACTTCATTTGGGAGTCCTAAAAGACCTGAAGTAAAGCCTGGTGATACAACAGGATCAGCAAGCTCCCAAATCTTACCCTGAGGATCTTTGAAAGCACCATCACCATAAACTAATGCTTCAATTTTCTTACCTGTTGCTTCGCTTAATGCTTTTGAAAGACCTTCTGCAAATTCTTGAGCATCACGAGGAAAGAGCTTTAATGTGTTTTCTGTAGCTTTGTTTGAACCAAGGAGACCGTAATCAGCGTTAAAACCAGAGCCATCAACACTTTGAGTCATTAAATCATCGAGACCAAGTACAATTCTTGCACCAGCTTTCTTTAATAATCGCTTGCTTCTTGCTCTTGTGTGGATGTCTGCACAAATTACAGCATCTGTTTTGTCTAAGATTCTAAGAGCGTTGTTTGCAAAAATAATCTCTGCTTCACAGCCCTCTGCTGTAATGAGCTCTTTATAGAACTCTACATAGTCTACGCCTGTGAACTCATGCTTTTGATAGCCAAAATGAGCTCTATAATCTTCTTCTGTAAGAACATCACTATAAGGATTAATACCTTCTTCATCTACCTGGTCAAGAGAAATAAGGTGGTTACCAACCTCATCTGATGGATAGCTGAGCATTAAAACAATTTTCTTAGCACCTCTTGCAATACCTTTTAATATAAGGGAGAAGCGGTTTCTAGAGAGAATAGGGAAAATAAGACCAATTGTGCTTTCCCCAAACTTAGCTTTTACATCCTTTGCAATGTCATCACATGAACAGTAATTTCCCTGAGCACGTGCAACAACTGCTTCAGTAACACCTACAATATCTCTATCTTTAACTGTGATATTTTCTTCTTTAATTGCTTCAAGTACACTATCTTTTACAATAGAAATAAGATTATCACCTTGCTTAATAATTGGGCATCTAATGCCTCTTGATACAACGCCTGTTGTTCTTGCCATAAATTAACCTTCCCGAATTTCAATGTATAATATAGTTTATACCATATTTTATTTTTTTGATGCTATAATATTTATCTATGATTAAAAATGAAGCAAAAATTAAAAATATCTTAATTGTAAAAATTCGAGAACTTCTAGAGCATCGTGCTCTATGGCTTTATTTGCTTTGTGATGAAGCTGAGAAAAAAGGCTTAAAATGGGAGGACTTTGCTCCTGATGCAATTAAAAGATGTGGACTTTATCAAGGTGGTGAGCTTGTTAAGAAGGGTAAGACTAATTCCTTAAAAGGACTAAAGAAAACTCTTTTCTCTAAGGCTGCCCAAATGGTATTTGAAATGGATGTTAAAAAATCAACAGATGATGAATTAAATATCGATTTCCATTATTGTCCTCTAGTAAAAGCTTGGCAAAAGCAAGGTTGCTCAGATAGCGAAATAGCAAGACTTTGTGATATCGCTATGTGTGGTGACCATGGAATTGGAGAAGAATACGGTGCCAAATTAGATTTGCCTAAATGCATTGCTAAAGGTGATGATATTTGTGCTTTACGATACCACAAAAAATAATAAGGGTTTTTATGTGTAATATCATTGATGCGTATACAAAAATATTAAATGAAGAATTAAAACCAGCACTTGGGTGTACAGAACCAGTTGCAATAGCATATGCAAGTGCAGCGGCATCTGAGCTACTTAATAGAGATTTTGATAAACTAATAGTTGAATGCTCTGGAAACGTTGTAAAGAATGTTAAGAGTGTTACAGTTCCAAACTCTAATGGTATGAAGGGTATTGAAGCAGCAGCTCTGCTGGGTGCACTTGGAGGAACTTCTAATCTTCATT
>NZ_JAXEGN010000038.1:0-14708 GCF_034103065.1 Bullifex sp.
GATGCTGCTGCGGCAAACTCTGTTGCATCTGTTGTTAGAAGTTTAGTTTGCTGCTTTATGAAAGGTTTAGCGGGTGGTGCTGCAATATTAATTGGATATGAACTTGGAAGTGGAGAGCTTCAAAGAGCTAAGGAATATGGAGATAGGCTAGTAATAATATCTGTTATTTGTGGTTTCTTATCTTTAATACTTACATTAATTACAGTTTACCCATCACTGATGATTGTAAAGTTATCAGAAGGTGCAACAATAAACTTCATAGAAATAGCAATTATGCTGTCAATTTATATGGTCGGTTGCTCAATTAACTCTGTTGTAATTAATGGAATGTTTGCTGCAGGGGGTGACACATATTTTGACTTTTACTCATTATGTGTAACTATGTGGGGCATTGCTATTCCTCTTGCCTTCTTTGGAACCTTCTTTTTGTCATGGCCTGTAATAATTGTATATGGTTGTACCTGTCTTGATGAGATAGGAAAAATCCCATGGACCATGTATCACTATAAAAAATATAAGTGGGTTAAAGATTTGACGATTTAAAAAATTAAACTTATTTTCTCATTTAAAGGAGAAAATTGATGAAAGATTTTAATAAAATCGTTAAGGAATTTGAACAAATTGATGCTATTACCTATGCAGATGTTCTAGCAGAGAAATCTTCAAAGATACTACCTGTACTTGTGAATTTCTCTACAGATGGGATATCGGGAATTGAACTATTTCAATCTTTTATCTTTGCTGCAATCGATGCTGATGGAAGACTTTCTGAAGAGGAATATGCTTTAATCTATCCACTTTTGCATGCTTTCTTAGGTGATAATATTGATTATGATTCATGTGCCAAAGTATTTAAGAGCTTAAAGAAAGAGGGAAAAGAGCTGAAGAAAATCACAGATGAGATGGTTGATTTAATAGGACTTTTTTCTGATGAAATGAAGGCAGATATCATTATCATTTGTATGCTAATTTGTGCAATTGATGGTAAAATTTCGACTAAAGAGAAAGAGTGGATCAAACAATTAATTAAATAAAGCAAAAATGGCAGGATTTCCTGCCATTCTTACTACTTCGTTGATTGTATAGAAAACTGTTCTTTAAATAACTTATAGTTTTCTTCAAAGTTATGTGTGTGGTGATCTTTAATATCATTTGTATAGGTATGAATTCCAAGAACACCACCTTCCATTTCAATCATTGTAGCTGCAATATTGGAGCAGTGGTCAGAAACTCTTTCAAAGTTACCAACTAAATCGTTGTAAATATAACCATTTAAGAGTGTGCAGTAACCTGCAGTTAAGCGGGCTATGTGGTTAGCTTTCATCTGGCTACAAAGCTCATCAATTACTTCTTCGAGTGGTTCAACATGATAAGCAAGCTCAATATCATTATCATTAAAGGCTTCTACTATCATGGCAAGAATTTTCTCAAGTGCAGCACAGATATTTCTTATTTCTTTACCTGCTTCAGTTGTGAAAACAATATTCTTTTCTTTAATTTCACGAGCACTTTGAGCAATATTTAAGGCGTGGTCACTAATTCTTTCATAGTCGGTTAAGGTATGAAGATATTTAGTAACTGAACGGTTTAAATCAGCAGGAAGTTCCCTTCCTGTGACCTTGGTAAGATATGTACCAATTCGATCTTCATATTTATCGATAATACCTTCTATTCTTTCTACTTCATTAAAGCCTTCATCAGAGTAAGAAAGAGTTAATAAATCTAAAGCATCAGTAATATTCTTTAAGGCAAGTTCACCCATTTTATTAATAGCAATTCTAGAGTTTTCAACTGCAAGTGGTGGGTATGATAAAAATCTTTCTTCTAGGCGTTCGATATCGTCAAGTTCTTTATCTTGTGACTTCTCATCATCTTTTATTATCATGGCAATAATACGTTCAATTACAGAAGTTAGAGGCATTAATAACAATACGATTACAACTCTAAATACTGTATTTAAAAGTGCGATATTGACGCTTCTTAAAGGCATAGTCATGAATGAAAAATGAATTATTGAGTTAAGTAGATAGAAGATAATTGAGAAAATAAATGCACCAAGAACATCAATAACTAAATATGATACTGCTGTTCTCTTTCCATCGACAGAAGCACCAAATGCTGATAGTAATACTGGTACTGCTGCACCAATTGCAATACCCATTATAATTGGAAGTGCAATTTCAAAGGTAATTGCTCCAGTTGAGGAAAGTGCTTGTAAAATACCGATTGCAGCAGAAGCACTTTGAATTACTGTTGTAAAGAGCATACCAATTAAGATGCCAAGGAAAGGATTTGTGAATGTAGTTAATAGATTAATAAATACTTCTGAGTCTCTGAGACCTGATACAGATGAACTCATTGACTTCATTCCAAACATTAATATTGCAAAACCTAGAAGAATGTCACCGATTCTTTGTTTTTCTCTTTTCTTTGAAAACATTCTTAGGTAGATACCAATAATAGCAGTTATTGCTGATAGAGACTCTGTTGATAGTAAGTCTAATAGACCTCCACCACCGCCACCGATATCAGAAAGAGAAATAATCCATCCAGTTACGCTAGTACCTATAATGGCTCCCATGATTATTGATATTGCTTGCTTCATCTTCATCATGCCGGAGTTTACAAAACCAACTACCATTACAGATGTCGCAGACGACGACTGGATGACCGCGGTTACTCCAGTTCCAAGCAATATGCCTTTGGCGGGAGTTCCTGATAATCTGTAGAGTATTACTTCAAGCTTATTACCTGCTACAAGCTTGAGAGCATCTCCCATAAGCGTCATTCCAAACAAAAAAAGTGAAACGCCGCCTAATAAGGTTAGTGCATCAACAAGATCCATTTGTTTCCTCAAAGATTAATATTTCATCAGACAGTGTAAAATAAAAGTAAAATCTTTGTAAGGATTGTGTGAAATTAATATGATAAATTTTTCTTGTTTTATGAATTTTTTTCGCTAAATCCTACCTAAAAGTGTTGATATTTCAGCTTTCCATAGACTCTCATCCGGTGTTTCAAGAATTAATGGAATATTCTGAACTTCTTTTCGCTTAACAATTGTTAAAAATGCATCAAGTCCTATAAGACCTTTTCCAATACTATCATGACGATCTTTATTTGAAGCAAGAGGAACCTTTGAATCATTAAGGTGCATTCCAAATAGTTTTTCACTTCCAAAGTATGAGAAAAACTGATCAAGGACTTTATCTGGTTCATTTTTTACATCATAACCAGCACCGAATAGATGAGCTGTATCAAGCGTAAAGCCAACTCTATCAGAGGCTTTAATATTATCAAGTATCATAGAAAGTTCTTTAAAAGAAGAGCCTAAAATAGTACCTGCCCCTGCGGTGTTCTCTATTGCGATTTTTATATTTGGAAATTGTGAAAGGACTTCATCAATCATCATTGCAGAGCGTTTAATACCATCCTCTATTGATCCTTCCTTGTATGAACCTGGATGGATATTAATAATATCTAAGCCTAGAGATGTTATCCTTCTAGCTTCCTCTAAAAATAAGTTTAATGACTTAATTCTAAGTTCTTCATCTGGAGTTGCTAAGTTAATTAAGTATCCTGCATGAGGCAAAATACATGAATTACTATAGCCATAGCTATTCATTTTGTCCTTAAAAAGAACAATGTCTTCTTCCTTTAACTCTGGACTTTTCCATTGTCTTTGGTTTTTTGTAAATATTGCAAAGCCTGTTGCACCTAATTCTTTTGCTCTATCAAGTGCATTGGCAACAGATCCCGAAATTGATACATGTGGTCCTATAAATAACATAGCTTAATGATATTTGCAAATTAATTAGTGTCAATAATATAATTAAGCTAATATGTATCAAGATAACAAAGAAGAAACAACAGAATTAATTAGAAGTGTATTAAGGTCATATAACAGACAGTTTTTCATAGATAGTGAAACAATTAACCTTGTAGAAGAACAATCTGGGCACTTTATTGGAGGCCTTACCGCTACTCGTGATTTCGATTCTATTTACATCGATTATTTTGTAGTTGAAAAAGAATATAGGAAAAGTGGAATAGGAAGAAAGCTATTATTGCGTTTAGAAGAGATTGCTAAAGAGAAAAATGTTAAAAGAATAATGCTTAATACTTATTCATTTCAAAGCCCAGGATTCTATGAGAAAATGGGGTATAAGCCAAATCTAATCATAGATCCTGTATTTATTAACTATAAGCATTATCACTTTATTAAAGAGCTTTCATAGGTGAAAAACTCCAATTAGGAAAAACCATGCAAGGCCATAGTAGGTAACTATCGCAACTAAGTCATTAATTGTTGTAATAAGTGGTCCTGAAGCTACAGCTGGGTCAATCTTTAGCTTTTTGAAAATAAGTGGAACTACAGTTCCTGTAAAACTTGATAGTACAATTGCAATAATAAGGGAGATTGCTGTGCAGGAACTATAGAGTAGGGCCGTAATTACACTTTGTCCTTTTAGTAATATTAAATATCCTGTAATTAAACAGAGTGTAATTATTGAAAGCAAAAAGCCATTAGCAAAACCTATCTTAAGTTCCTTGAATATCAAGCTTATCTTTTGTTTAAAGCTTAATTTTTCATCCATCAATACTCTAATAGTTACAGCCAAGGACTGAGTACCAACGTTACCAGCCATATCAAGAATCAAGGACTGGAAGCTAACAATTATTGTTAGGTGGGCAACTACATGCTCAAAAGCACCAACTACTGTAGAAACTCCAAGACCTAAGCCAAGTAATATTACAAGCCAAGGTAGACGTTTTTTCAAACTCATCTTAAGAGGCTCTGTTAATTCTTCTTCAGCAGCAAGACCTGCAAGTTTTGCATAATCATCACCCAACTCATCACTAATCATGGTACTTAGTTCTTGACCTGTTAATACACCACAAAGTTTATTATCTTGATTTAAAACAGGGATAGAATCCTCTCGATAGTCCTTTAAGCGTTCAATACAATCTTCAATTAACTCTGTTGCATATACATAAGGGTATGAGGTAACAGTAATTTCACTTAATGGAGTAGTTTTTCGAGCGATAATTAAATTTTTTAAATCTATTGCACCTTCAAATAGTCCATCACAATCAACGACATAAATTGTTGAGATATTATCATTTTCGGCGGCCTGCTTAATTAAAGAGCTCATGGCCTCTTCAACTGAAAAACCTTCTTTAATTTGGATGTAATTTGTCGTCATCCTACCACCAATTTCATCTTCATCAAAGGAGTTAACAAGACTAAGCTCAGACCTTCTTTTCTCATCCATTATTTCAATGAGTACATTTCTTTCATTTTTACTTAAGCTTTTTAGATAATCAACTGCAAGAGTTGAATCTAAATAGTTTAATAGTTCTTCTTGCTTTTTTATTTGTAGTTCACCTATGTAGGTATTTCTTTCATCAACATGCTCAAGAACATTTGCCAGATTTTGCATTCCTAAAAGAGAATAAAGTCTAAATCTATCATCTTTTTTTAGATACTTTAGACAGTCAGCTATATCACTTTCATGGTATGATAATAACTTCTCTTTCATCAATTTTGGTGAAAGAGATCCCTTAATAAGATTTAATACCTCAAGGGCATAATCAGGCCTTACCTGAATTAAATTTTCTTTGTTGTTCATTTGTTTTCTTTAGATAAAAATCTGCAGAAAAAAAGTAAAAGTGTAGTAATTAGTTTATGAAGATACTGTAGATAAAGGAACAGTATCTTCTACTTCATGATGTACACTATTACGACTACTGCCTTCTTCCATCACTATCTCCTTAATTAAAAATATCAGCTTTATAAGCCATTGTACATAGTAACACATTGATAAACCTGTGAATAGCTATATTTTATGACTCCCATTCTTAAAAAATACCACTTCTTTTTGTTTGACAGTAATTAAATACAATGGGATAATTTACTTATACCGTGCTCGGGCACGGTAATGGAGGTAATATGAATAATATTCCTAACGTAAAATTAGGTGTAATAGCAGTAAGTAGAGATTGTTTTATTGTTTCACTTTCAAGAGATAGACGAATTAATTTCGCATCTGAGGTAAGGAAAAAGGGTGTTGATATCTTTGAAGCTGAGTGTGTAGTAGAAAATGAAAAAGATGCACTTAAGGCTGTCGAAGAAGTAAAGAAACAAGGTTGTAATGCATTAATAGTCTTTTTAGGAAACTTTGGACCAGAGACACCTGAGACAATTATTGCAAAATATTTTGATGGACCTGTAATGTATGTGGCTGCAGCAGAAGAGAGTAAGAACAATATGATTAATGGCCGTGGAGATGCATATTGCGGAATGCTTAATTGTTCATATAACTTAGGATTAAGAAAATTAAATGCCTTTATTCCTGAATCTCCTGTAGGAAGTGCAATTGAGCTTGCTAATTTAGCTGTTGAGTTTGTCCCTCTTGCAAGAGCAATTATTGGGGTTAAAAATTTAAAGATCATTACCTTTGGCCCACGTCCACAAGATTTCTTTGCATGTAATGCTCCAATAAAAGCATTATATGAGTTAGGTGTTGAGGTTGAAGAAAATAGTGAGTTAGATCTCTTAGTAAGCTTCAAAGAGCATGAGAATGATCCAAGAATAAATGATGTATTATCTGATATGGCTAAAGAATTAGGTATAAAAGGAAATAAATATCCAGATTTATTACCAAAGCTTAGTCAATATGAGTTAACTCTTCTTGATTGGGCAGAAAGCCATAAAGGTGCAAGAGAATATGTTTGCTTTGCAAATAAGTGCTGGCCAGCATTCCCATCCCAATTTGGTTTTGAGCCTTGCTATGTAAATAGTCGATTAGCATCAAGAGGTATACCTGTTGCATGTGAAGTAGATATTTATGGTGCATTATCAGAATATGTTGGAGCATGTATTACAAATAGTCCTGTTACACTTCTAGATATCAACAATACTGTTCCAGAAGATATGTATGAAGAAGATATCAAGACTAAGTTTAATTATAAGCTTAGCGATACATTCATGGGATTCCACTGCGGAAATACTCCATTTTGTATGCTTTGTGATGGAGGTATTAACTACCAGATTATTCAAAATAGATTACTTGAAAATGGAGGAGAACCAGACATCACTAGAGGTACACTTGAGGGGGATATTAAGGCTGGTGATATTACTTTCTATCGCTTACAGAGTACTGCTGATAGCAAACTAAAAGCATACATTGCTGAAGGTGAAGTATTACCTGTTAAGACAAGATCATTTGGTGGTATCGGGGTATTTGCAATTAATGAAATGGGTAGGTTCTATCGACATGTATTAATTGAAAAGCGATTTCCACATCATGGAGCTGTAGCTTTTAAGCATTGTGGTGCAACTCTATTTTCACTATTTAGATTCTTAGGAGTTGAGGATATTTCTTTCAATAGACCACAAGGTATGTTGTATGAAAGTGAAAATCCATTTACTTTCAGAGGGTGATTTATGTATGTAATGGGTATTGATGCAGGTACACAATCAATTAAGGTATTAGTTTACGATGAAGGAAAAAGAAATAAAGTAGCTTTTTCTCAAAAGTCACTGGATTTGATCTCAAAAAATGATGGAACAAGAGAGCAAAAAGCTTCTTGGTGGATTGATGCACTTACAGCTTGCTTTGATGAAATAGGAAGAGAAGTATTAAGTAAGGTTAAAGTATTAGCTATTTCCGGTCAGCAACATGGCTTTGTCCCTGTTGCTGAGGACAAAAGTGTGCTTTCAAATGTAAAGCTTTGGTGTGATACATCAACTGTTAAGGAATGTGATGAGATTTCAAATAGTTTTGGTGGGGAAGAGAGATTAATTAAAGAAGTAGGAAACCCAATAATGCCTGGCTATACAGCTAGTAAAATTCTTTACTTAAAAAAACACAATGAAGAAAGCTTTAATAAGATGCGTTATGTTCTGCTTCCTCATGATTATTTAAACTACTACCTCACAGGCATTGCAGTTATGGAAAAGGGTGATGCTTCTGGAACTGGTTTAATGACTATTAAAGATGGTACATGGAATATAGAACTATGTAATATTATTTCACCATCACTAATCGATAAGCTTCCAAAAATTGTTAATCCTGGAATAATTGGATGCGTAAAAGATGAGATTGCTGAACGATTTGGTTTTAATAATGATACTCTAGTTGCAACTGGTGGTGGAGATAATATGATGGCTGCTATTGGTACTGGCTGTGTTGAAGATGGAAGTCTTACAATTAGTTTAGGTACTAGTGGAACAATGTTTGCATCCTCCATATTACCAATAATTGATGATAAGAATCGTTTAGCAGCCTTCAGGTCAAGTCACAATACCTATTTACCACTACTTTGTACAATGAATTGTACAGTGGCAAGTGAAAGTGTGAGAAAGCTCTTTAACTTAAGTGCGCAAGACTTTGATAAACTTGCCTCACAAGCTCCAATAGGGGCAGAGGGTTTAGTATTCCTTCCATTTTTAAATGGCGAAAGAGTTCCAAACTTACCATTTGGTGAAGGTGTACTAGGTGGTATGAATGTAATGAACATTAAGAGTGAGAACATAGCAAGAAGCGTACTTGAAGGTGTGAGCTATGAGTTTTTATTAGGTCTTGAAGCTTTTAAAGAAAAAGGCTTTGAAGCAAAAGTAATTACTCTCACAGGAGGTGGTGCTAATAGTAGTTTTTGGCGTCAAATGCTTTGTGATATGTTATCTTGCTCTGTTCGCGTAACAAAAGAAAAAGAAGCAGCCGCATTTGGTGCAATACTTCAAGCTCTTTGGCTTATTGGTGATAAAGATTTAAGTGAGGTTGTTAATGAGCACTTAGTTTTTGATGAAACTAAAGCTTGTAGTCCAAACTTAGATAATAGTGAACTTTACCAAAAAGTATATAAAAAATGGAAAAGCTATACCGATAGTTTAACAAATCAATTTAAGCAGGCTTAAACCTGCTTAATTGTTATTACTGGGTTAGTAAATACATCTTCATGTGAAAATGATTTATCTATAATTGAGTTAATTAATATTTTAGTAGCAGTATTACCTTGGCTAAATGGATCTTGACAAATAGTGCAATCAGCAATTCCTCGGTTAAGAAACTCCTTTACCTTAGGAGTGTCATCAACTGTAAGAACACTAATATTTGATAAGTTACTTTCCATTATTGCCTGAAGTGGTCCTTCAGCTCCTGCAGTTGCAATAAAAAAGGTGTTGATATCACGATTTTGGTTAAGAATACTTTTTACTTTTTCATAACCTATATTTGCATCATCATTTGTTTCAACTATGTTATATGATTTCTTATACTCTAAGTTGTTAATAAAACCAGAAATTCTTTCATTATGACCTTTAAGCTTTAAACTTCCTGATACAGGTAAAATAACCATATCTTTATTTCTATTCATTAGTTTTACCATACCTGCTGCAGTAGCACCAATTTTTCTATAGTCTGGGCCCACATAACAAAGCCTTTTTGTGTTAGTTAAATCAGTATTGATAGTAACAACAGGAATAGTTAGTGAATTTATATAAGTTCTTAACTCTTTTGTATCAGTTGTACAAATTCCTAGAGCTTTAACTCCTGATGCTACTAATTCTTTTATTCTTTCTAAGTGTTCAACTTCGTTAAAGCCTTTTACTTTAACTATGTTAGTATCAATTTTAAAGCTATCATTTTCACTAATAGCTGAATTAATTCCCAAAATTAAATCATCAAAAAAAGGGTTATCAACACAAGGAAGTAAAAATCCTATTGTCGATTTAGTTTTAGAGTAGGATAGGATTCTTCCAGCAGAATTAGGACGGTAATCATATTCCTTTGCAATTTTCAAAATCTTTTCTTTGACTAGAGGACTAACTTGCCCTCTATTATTGAGAGCTCTATCAACAGTCCCTCTAGAAACACCAGCCTTTTGAGCAATTTCCTTAATTGTTATCGCCATATCTACTTCTTACCTTTCTTATTTTACCTAAAAACTTTTCTTTTGTAACTGACTTTTATTTTCAAATTCAATCCCATCTATGTAACTTTTTATCTGATGTGTAGAGCTTATTTCTAGTATTAGAAAATCAATGATGTTAAATTGTAATTCTTATGACTTTTAATATAAGTCAATGTCTAATAATTATTTTACTTATGACAATATTTATTTTGTAAAATTTAAATATTTTTGAAAAATATATGATACACTTTTAATAATTAGTTGACCTATGTCTTAAGAATTATAGGTATGAAAGTATGGGGAAAATAAATATATGGCAGGGGAAATAGCTTACAAAGAGCAATCTATTCGTGAATTTCTTAATGAATATTTAGCTATCACCAAAAATGGATATAATATCAATGCAGTTCTTGAGTATGTTGCCAAACACTTTAAAGCTGATAGAGCTTATGTATTTGAAACAGATTTAGAAAAAAAAGTATTTAATAATACCTATGAATGGGTAAGGAAAGGTATGACTGCCGAAATTCACAATCTGCAAAATATCCCATTTGATGGCTTAGAGCCATGGTTTGATGCTTTTTTCAATGAGGGTGAATTCTTTATTACATCTTTAGATGATAATTATACTCCTGACAGTGTTACCTACCAAATATTAGAGCCCCAAGGAATTGAAAGCCTAATGGCAGCACCATTTATCGTTAATGGTGAACTATGTGGTTTTTTAGGTGTTGATAACCCTAAAAGAGCAACAGATGATTTACTACTTCTAAAGTTAGTTGCTACTGAAATTTATAGTGATATTGTAAAAAATAGAGATGCAAATAAGCAACTTAAAGATAAGATTAATATTATAAAAAGTTTAAGTGAGATTTATACAAGTGTTTATGTAATCGATCTTAAAACTAAAACTTTTGAACGAGTTTCATCAATCCCTGAAATTGAGAATAAAATAGGGTTTATTGGAAGTGCTGAGGAAAAGTTTAATTATTTTTGTGATAATTTAGTGCTTGATGAGTGTAAAGATGAAATGCGTGCCTTTACCAACTTAGATACAGTTAAAGAAAGATTAGAAAACAAAAAGATTATTTCTAAAGATTATTTAAGTAATGCTATTATTTCTCCAGTTCAAAAAAATAATCCAATTTGGACTAGGTGCTCATTTATTGAAGGAAAAAGAAATAAAGATGGTGAATTAATTAGTGTAATTTTTGTAACAGAGAATATTCACGATACTAAAGCAAAGGAAATTGAGATTACCAATAAGCTTCAAGAAAGTAATAAAGAGCTATCTGTATTATTAGATCAAGAAAGAAAAAATACCCTAATGATTAATGCACTAGGTAATTCCTTCTTTACACTAATGTTAGTTGATCTTGAATTTAATACATTTAAACTAATTAGAGGGTTAGAGTTCAGTTCTTATCTTGATGCTAGGAGTGTTTTAAGTGCTATCACAGATACATTAGTTGCTCCTGAGTATAAATCTACAATAAGAGTATTTACAGATTTTAATTCAATCAGTGCCCATATAAAGAGAGGAGAAAGTGCAGAGCATGAATACCTCTCAATAAATGGTGGATGGCATCGTCTAACAATACTCCCTGTTGAATATGATAAGAGTGGTACTATTACAAAAGTAATAATTGGTATTAAAGATATTACCCAAGAAAAGAAAGCATTATCTAATCAAGATAATCTGATTCTTGCGCTTTCTATGGCTTATGAAAATATCTATGTTGTAAATTTTGAATCTAAAATCTCTATTTGTTATCGTATGGGTTCCAAGATTATGAATAGATATGGAGAATCCTTCTCTTCTGGTAATTATGAGGATAATCTTTTGTCTTATGTAAAAAATGAGGTTTTAAAAGAAGATCAAAAGTTATTCGATTCTATATTATCAGTTGATAATGTTAAAAGACTGTTAGAGAAAGATAGAGACTTTTACTTCAATTATCGAGTTTTACGAAATGATGAGGTTAAATACTTCCAATGCCAGCTAGTATGTCCTGAAATAAATGGTAGTGCATTTATCATTGGGTTTAAAGATATAGATGATGAGATGAGAAAAAATATTATTCTCACTCATGAAATGGAGACTCAAAGTGAAATCATTCAAGGTCTTGCAAGCGATTACTACTCTGTACTTCTAGTTGATCCAATTAATGATAGTGTGGTAACCAACCGTGCTTTAGGCATAGCTGGTAAATCTATCAGAGATTTATTTATTGCAGAGGGTGGTTCTTGGTCTGAGGGCTTAAAAATCTATTCTGAGAGTGTTTCTGATAGTAGTAGAGCTGAATTTTTACATAAGCTATCACCAGAATATCTTAATACTCATGATAGTGATTATTCTTTTATCTATGAAAAGAATACTACTGATGGAATCAAGTATTTGCAAGTTAAGGTTGCCTTTGTAAAAGAAAAAAATGGTAAGGTATATGTAGTTGTTGGAACAAGGAATGTTGATGAATTAATCAAAAAAGAAAAGCAACAGGAAGTAGCTTTGCAAGCTGCATTTGATGCGGCGGAGGCTGCAAATAGAGCTAAAACAGATTTCTTATCCAATATGAGCCATGATATTAGAACTCCAATGAATGGAATTATTGGAATGACAGCTATTGCAGCAGCTCATATCGATGATGAAGAACGTGTTAAGGATTGTCTTGGTAAAATTACTATGGCAAGTAAGCACCTCCTTAGCTTAATCAATGAAGTTCTTGATATGAGTAAAATTGAATCTGGAAAGGTAGATTTAATTGAAGAGGAATTCAATATTTCTGATTTAATAGACAACCTTATTTCAATGAATATGTCGTTAATTCAAAAGCATCATCACACCTTAAAGGTAAATATTCAAAATGTTGAGCATGAAGATGTAATTGGTGATAGCTTTAGAATTCAAAAGGTTTTTACCAACCTTATGAGCAATGCTGTCAAGTTTACTCCAGATGGTGGTAATATTACACTAACAATTAGAGAACAGCCAAATAACCAAGCAAAGGTTGCTTGCTTTGAGTTTATCTTTGAAGATAACGGTATTGGTATTAGTAGTGATTTTATTGATAAAGTCTTTGATCCATTTGTAAGATCTGAAGATGGAAGAGTGTCAAAAATCCAAGGTACTGGTCTCGGAATGCCGATAAGCAGAAATATCGTAAGAATGATGGGTGGTGATATCAAAGTTGAAAGTGAGCTAAATAAGGGTTCAAGATTTACTGTTACAATGTATCTAAGGTTGCAGGAGACCAAAGAAGAGCTATATGAAAGATTTGTTAACTTAAATGTTTTAGTAGCTGATGACGATGAAATATCTCTTAACTCATGTACTTCAATGCTCGAGGATATTGGCATGAAAACAGATGGGGTAACTACAGGGGCCGATGCAATTGTTAAAGTAGTAGAACATCATTTAATGCATGATGATTACTATGCTTGTATTGTCGATTGGAAGATGCCTGATATGGATGGAATTGCTACAACTAGAGCAATAAGACAGGCTGTAGGAAATGATGTTCCAATTATCATAATCTCTGCTTACGATTGGTCTGGTATCGAGCAGGAGGCTAGAGCAGCTGGAGCAAATGCATTTATTAGTAAGCCATTATTTAGATCTAGGTTAATTAGAACATTTACAGCTATAACAAGTAGTAATGAAGATCAAGGTGATTTAAGTAGTATAGAGTCTTTAACAAACCGAAATTTTAAAGGTAAAAGGGTGTTGCTTGTTGAAGATAACGAGCTTAATAAAGAAATTGCTGAAGAACTTCTTACAATGACAGGTCTTGATGTTGATTGGGCAGAGGATGGTATCGAAGCTGTTGATATGCTTGTTGAACATGAAGATGGATACTATGACATAATCTTTATGGATATCCAGATGCCTAAGATGAATGGATATGATGCAACTCGTGCAATTAGGGCTATGGGTAGAAATTATTGTAAAAATATCCCAATAATAGCTGTAACAGCAAATGCCTTTGCTGAGGATGTAAATGCTGCAAAGACAGTTGGTATGAATGAGCATATCGCAAAACCATTTGATATAAAAACATTAATTAATGTTTTAGATAAATGGATTTTGCATTGATAATGATTTTCTTAATTAATATTATTTTATTATGAATAATGATTTAGTGTTAATTAAAGAAAAAGACTATGAAAATACAATAGAAAAAAGTGTAAGGCCCTATCTTGAATCAATTAAAGATAGTGGCTTTATGACATCAAGGTATAACCATCAGATTTATTATGAACACTTCTTTAAAGAGGATGCTAAAGGTTGTGTATTAATTCTCCATGGCTTTACTGAAGGTATAGTAAAATATAGTGAAGTTATTTATACCTTTTTAATGCAGGGCTTTGAGGTTTACATGATCGAACACTTTGGTCATGGTTCTTCTACAAGGTATAAAGAGGTTGAGGCAGATTTATCAAAGGTAAGTGTTAATGACTTTAATATCTATACAGATGATGTAATTGATTTTACAAAAAATATTATCAAAAAGCAAAGTAACAATAGTTCTCTATACCTCTTTGGTCATTCAATGGGGGGAGGAATAGCAACTAGAGTAATAGAGAAAGAACCTCAATTATTTAATAAGTGTGTTCTATCTTCTCCAATGATTGGAATAAATATGGGGCCACTTCCTGAATGGTTTGCTAAGGCGCTCTCTGGTCTT
Organism: Bullifex sp.; assembly: GCF_034103065.1. Taxonomy (NCBI): domain Bacteria; kingdom Pseudomonadati; phylum Spirochaetota; class Spirochaetia; order Spirochaetales; family Spirochaetaceae; genus Bullifex; species Bullifex sp. The sequence continues at coordinate 14,604 of NZ_JAXEGN010000038.1, forward strand.
ATGATTAAATGTGGTAAAGCCTATGATTATGTCTTTTCTCACCATGCTTTTGATGATAATGGAAACTTTGAAGCCTCCCCTGATAAGAGCCGTGAACGATATAAT
>NZ_JAXEGN010000039.1:0-15937 GCF_034103065.1 Bullifex sp.
AAGTAAAAATATAGATAGAAATATTATTAAAGCTTTCTTCAATTCTCACTGCTCCTACATTTATCACAAACACACTGGATTACTTGATCAGAGTCAATTTTTAATCCACTCTTTTCCATCGCCTTCTCAATTTCATGACTAGCTTCACTATCAAGATGTATAAAACGCCCACACTTAATACAAGCAGCATGTATATGCTCATGGCAGCATTGAGGACTATAGATATAAAATTTAATTCTATTTTCAGCAAAGCTTTGAATAATACTTTCTTCTTCTAATGTTTTAAGCAATCTAAAGACTGTGCTCTTTCCAATTTCTTTGAGGTTATTTGCAATCTCGGTTGCACTCATGGGGTCTTTTTGAGTCTTTAAATACTCTATTAATTGAGTTTTTTGTTTAGTGTTATACATCAATATGATTGAATTAATCTCAAATTAACCATTTAGTCAACACACTTTTTGAACTTTATGTTAAAGTAAATTCTATGAACACAGAAACTATTAAATTAATTGAATCAAGAAAGAGTTGTAGAGCTTTTAAGCAAGAAGAGATTTCAAAAGAGGTTTTAGATAAACTTAAAGAGTTAACACTGAGAGCTCCTTCTGCAGGGAATATGGAGTTATATTCTATTATTGAAATAACTGATAAAGATATTAAAAATGAACTTGCTGATATCTGTGATGGACAGAAGATGATTGCAAATGCACCAATTGTGTGGATTTTCCTTGCAGATAATAATAAGTGGGAGAAGTTCTTTAAATACTCAAAGTCAGATGAAAAGTTTGCTAAACCTTTGAGAGCTACAGGACTTGGTGACATGCATCTGTGTATGCAGGATGCAATTATTGCTAGCCAAAATGCGGTAGTTGCAGCAGAAGCCCTTGGCCTTGGATCTTGTTTTATCGGGGATATCATTGAAAACTATGAAAGACTTCAAAAACTTTTAAATCTTCCTTCTCATGCTATCCCTGCAGCAATGCTTATTATGGGTTATCCATTAAGTGAGAAAAAAAGTGAAGTAACAACACCTCGTCCTGATACTTCATCTTCTATATTTATGGAAAATGGTTATAAAGATTTAACCTCTGATGATATATATTCTCAGTATGAAAAACACTTAGAGTACTTTGCATCAAAACATCTTCTTCCAATTGAAGATGCTTCTGTTGCAGATTATTACTACAACAGAAAATATACATCATCATTTATGGAAGAGATGAATAGAAGTGCTAAAACCTTTATTGATCGTTGGATTAACGAGCAATAGAAATTGCACGGTCAGGATAGTTTGTTATTACACTATCGATATTCCAATTATTACAAACTTCTATATCGTTTGTTTCATTAACAGTCCATACATTAAGCCCTACTTTGTTATCAAGGTAGGACTTAACTATTTCTGTAGTTAAGTCATTAAAATCTGGATGGAAATAATCGATTCCTAAAGAATTAACTATGAATGCTTGGTTATAGAGCTTCATTCCTGAAAATAGTAATCCTGTTTTACTAGTGCTTCCAAGTTGCTTCATCCTTACTATTGAAAGCCAATTGAAGGATGAATAAATAATATTATTCTCAAGGTCGTATTTTCTTACTAGTTCAAGAGTCTTTTCTTCAATCTCAGGATAATAAACAGGTGCTGTTTTTAACTCAATATTAGTAATTCTATCTCTATGACTAGCCATAAAAGAAAGATACTCATCTAAAGAAGGAATTGGAGTAAACCCAAATTCATCATTCTTTGTTTTTCCCGCAGAAATCTTCTCAAGCTCTGCTCTTGTGTAATCTGAAATTACGCCATCAAGTCCAGCTGTTCTTTTTAATGCTTCATCATGCATTATCATTACATGTCCATCCTTTGAAAGATGAACATCTAGTTCTATTCCATCAGCACCAATTTCAATAGCTTTTTCAAAAGCTAACATTGTATTTTCTGGATATAATCCGGAAAAACCTCTATGAGCAATTACTTTCATATAAAACCTCAATTCATGAAGAAATCTAAGATATCTAGTGCTGCATTATTATTTTTTCTATATAGCTCAGTGTAACCACAATCAGCACAAGATACTGTGATAAACTTTTTATTTTGTACATCGAACAGCTTGGAAAAATTTCCACCAGTTGTTTGAATCGTATCAGAAACATAGTGTGTACACCCACATTTAGGGCAAACATATTGTCTTTTTTCCATAGTACTTAAAAACTCCTTATTAATATTATATTACTTTTATTGACGAGGTGAACATAATCTCTCATATTTAAACTTATGAATAAATTTCAAAAGTTTGTGGATGATTTATTTAAAGATAGAGCAGGAGCTGATGAGCTATCACTTTTTCTTTCAGTCTTAGGACTAGTATGCATAGTGGGAGCAGGTGCCTTTTCATATCCCTATGTTGAAGTTGTATTAACAATTCTTGGAGTTTGCTTCCTTGCACTAAGTGTCTTTAGAATTTTTTCTAAAGATAAAAGTAAAAGATACAAGGAAAACTATAAGTTTAAGACCTTATTCTCTGCAGACCCAAAGAAAAAAGCAGCAAAAGAAGCTGAGAAAGCTAAAAAGAAAGCACTCAAAGAAAAGCTTAAAACACATGAAATGTTTTACTGTCCAAAGTGTAAAGCTTCATGCTTTGTACCAAAAGGGAAAGGAAAGGTCCGTATTACATGTCCTAAATGTGGAGAAAAGTTTATAGGAAAAACTTGATATGTTCGGTTACGTAGTTATTAATAGAAAAGAGCTTTCAAAAGAAGAACTTAATAAATATAAATCATATTACTGCGGTCTATGTAATGGACTTGAAGAAAAATATGGTAAGAAAGGAATGTCATTACTTTCATATGATATGACATTCTTATATCTTTTGCTATCTGACCTTTATAATACTAACGATAAAGAAAATGAAAAAAGATGTGCTGTACACCCAATTGGAAAGCACAAATACACTGTAAATGAACTAACTGAATATGTTAGTGACATGCAAGTTCTTTTATCTTATTTTTCATTAAAGGATAATCTACTCGATGGAGACTCAAATAGAGATGAGCAAAAGCTTTTAAAGCTTGAAAGCTATATTTCTGTGTTAAAGGTTAAGTATAAGCGTCAATATGAATGTCTTTCAGATAACCTACAAAAGATTATTGCACTTGAGAAAGTAGGAGAAAATAATATAGTTACACTTTCTTCTCTATCAGGAGATATGATTAAAGAGATATTTGCTCCTAAGGAAGATGTATTTTATAAGAAGTTAACAGAAATAGGTAAATCTTTAGGAAGTTTTATCTATATTATGGATAGTTATGATGATCTTAAAAAGGATATCAAACATGGTAGCTTTAATCCTCTCAAAGATATTTCTAACCAAGAAGACTTTGATAAAGTGGTAAAAGAGCTACTTGAAATTCCATTGTCCCAAGCTGCAAATAGCTTGGAAAGATTACCTCTTGATGATAATCTTTCGATATTACGAAATATCATATACAGTGGTGTATGGAGCAGGTTTGAGGTACTAAATAGAAAGAAATGAATGATCCTTACAGCGTATTAGGTGTTAGCCCAACTGCAAGTGAAGAAGAGATTAAAAAGGCTTATAAGAAGCTTGCAAAACAATATCATCCAGATGTAACAGGTAACTCTCCTGAAGCAGCTAAAAAGATGCAGGATATTAATGCTGCATATGATGAGATTATGAATAAAAAGAATAACTATAATCCTTTTGAATCTACATCAACTTATAATAGTACTGCTACTGAAGAACCTCTTGTATATCAAGCTGCACAAAACTACATCAGATATCATAGATTCAGAGAGGCTTTAAATGCGCTTTCTCAGATTACTATCAATGAAAGAAATGCTAAGTGGTACTATTTAAGTGCTATTTGTCATGCTAATTTAGGAAATGCAACTGAAGCAACTCTTAATGCAAGAAAAGCATGTTCAATGGATCCTCAAAATAGTGAATACAAGAATTTATTAAACTATCTTGAAACAGGTAGAAGTACTTATCAACAAACAAATAGAAGTTATGGAAATGTATATACAGGAGGTCTTGGATCATTCTGTTTATCTCTAATAATGATGCGTTTTTGTTGTTTCTTCTGTTGTTAAAAAGAAACAACAAAACCCAAATTATAAATATGGAGACATTACCCTCTTAACTAGAGTAGATAAATAAATAGGTGCTTCATCAAGAGTAATTTTTGATTTACCAAGCAAAATATCAAGATATGTATCAGCAAGGCCATTAATTACAAAGTTAATTGCTAAATACATTTCATTTGTAGGAAAGCCTTGGCTATTTAAAAAGGATGCGCCAGAAAAGAAATTTACTAGGCTTTCTTTCCAAGAGGATACAAATCCTTTTCCACCATCAATCACAACAAGCATTTTATAGTACTCTAAATCCTTTTTTAAAAACTCAGAAATCTCTTTTAAAGTCTTTTCACATTCATTAAAAAAGTTTTTATAGTCCATAGATTCAAAGATAGTTTTTACTTCACTAATTGCATCACTTTGAATCTTCTCTAAAACCTCAGTAGTACTTCTATAGTGGGCATAGAAGGTTCCTCTATTGATATCCGCACGATTAACAATGTCAGTTATTGTAATTTTCTCAAATGGTTTTTCTGTCATTAATGACAAAAGTGCATTTCTGATTAAATTTTTAGATCTAATAGAGGATCTATATTCGTTTTTCAATCTATCACCTCAAAATGTTTTAATGCATCATAGATACCACTTTTATCTACACTACCTGTGATAAAATCTGCAACGCTTTTTAAATCTTCACTTGCATTACCCATTGCAATTCCCAGTCCACTATCTCTTACAATTTCAATATCGTTTGCACCATCTCCAAATGCAATTGAATCTGATAAAGGAGCTTTATAGTACTCCATTATAGCATTCATACCAGTTGACTTAGATACCCCAGGTAAAACTATCTCTGCACAATCATCTAAAGGAACACCCATTGTATTATCAACAATATCAAAGATTCCTCTTAGCTCTTCTCTAACCTTTTTTACATCATGATCAGGTGTAATAAAAATCATCTTTGTAATATTAGGCATTACTTCTAATTTAGAAACTGTATAAAGATTATCTATTACAAGTAATCTACCATTACACCTCATAAACATATCAAAGAGAGTATCTCTCATTTGATTAGTCATATAAGAGCCTTTATCTGTTTGTGACAGTAATAGCCATCCTCTTTTATTAGCGAGCTCAAAGACCTTCTCTACTTGTTCAGCAGAGAAGAATCTTTCATAAATCCTATTAGAATCTGCAATTGCAATAGAACCTCCGGAGAATACTCCACCATCAAAAGGAAATACCTTTAATCTTGGGTCAAGTTCAGCAGGACTTCTTCCTGTACTTAGAAAAAGCTTATGCCCTTTTTCATGAGCAAGTTTTAGTGCAAGCTTTGTACTCTCTGTTGCATCCTCTCCAAATGGGAGTAAGGTTCCATCTACATCAAAAAACAGATATTTAATCACAGCTCTTTACATCTCCAACCATGCTCACGAATAGCATTTACAACTTGATCAATGTGTTCACGATCTCTTGTTTCAAGACCTAGGCGTAGAATACAGTGTTTAAGATCAATACTATCTGTTTTTCTATCATGCTCAACATTAAATACGTTAGCACCAAGATCTGCAACAAGATTAGATACTTGTGCAAGTTGCTTTGGCCTATCGAATACTTCAATTTCAAGTTCAACGAGACGAGACTGCATCATAAGACCACGTGTAATTACACGAGATAAAATTGTTACATCGATATTACCGCCACTGATTAGGCATACAGTCTTCTTACCTTTAATATCAATCTTTCCAGCGAGTAAAGCTGCAACTGGAGTTGCACCAGCACCTTCACTAACTAGCTTTTGTTGCTCCATCAAGGTAAGTATTGCAGATGCAATTTCATCATCTGTAACAGTTACAATTTCATCAACATATTTTTGACAATACTCGAAGGTCTTTTCACCAGGCATCTTTACTGCAATTCCATCAGCAAGAGATGCTGCATTCTTAAGGGCTTCCCTCTTTCCATGTTTTAATGCTTCATACATACTAGGAGCTCCAGCAGCCTGTACACCATATACCTTACAACTTGGCTTAAGTGACTTAATTGCATATGCAACACCACTGATAAGGCCACCACCACCAACTGGAACAACTACAGCATCAACGCTACTAAGCTGGTTTAATATTTCAAGACCAATAGTACCTTGTCCTGCTATTACATCATCATCATCAAATGGATGAATTAGAGTTCTACCTGTTTCTGCAGCAATTTGAAGAGCTCTTTCATAAGCATCATCATATACACCTGGTACAAGAACAACTTCAGCACCATAGCTTCTTGTTGCTTCAACTTTTGAAATTGGAGCACCTTCAGGGATACAAATTACAGCTGATAGTCCTGCTCTTTGAGCTGCTAAAGCAACACCTTGTGAATGGTTTCCTGCAGAACAAGCAACAACGCCCCTAGCCCTTTCTTCTTCTGAAAGACGAGCAATTTTATTGTAAGCTCCTCTTAACTTAAAGGAACCAGTTAGCTGAAGGTTCTCTGTCTTTAAATAAACCTCGTCATTTGGGAACATACGAGGTGCACGAATTAAGTCTGTATTTCTGGCAACATCCTTTAAAGCGAATGCTGCTTGATATAAAAGGTCTAGTGATAACATGGGTAAACATTATTCCAAAAGTATCGGAAAATCAACAGATGCAGATTATTTATAATACATGACAAAGATAGTAATAAAGAGTTATCATTTAACTATGAGCAGAGAAATATTTGCAAATTTTAATGATACATCAAGATCCTTCCATTCAAAGGAGGGAGTAACTAATTATTTTGACTCCTCAACAGGTCCTTATGAATACCTATTAGGAGCACTATCAGGTTGTTACTATTCTACACTTGTTGACCTTTTAAAAGGTAGAGTAACTTATGATAGCTGTGATATACATGTTGAAGGCGAGAAAAGGAGTGAAACCCCAACTACCCTTGAACATACAAAGATGACAATAAGTGTTAAAAATCCATCTTCTTTTGAGCTTTTCAAAGAAGCATGCATTGAAACTAGCAATTATTGTTCAATTTATCAGACAATAGCTAAAGTAAGCAAAATGGAGTTAGTAATTTGCCAGGTAGAATAACAAGGAAACTTGAGATTGCACTCTTCGATTCTTTCCGAAGTGCTATCGAAAGTACTTTTAAAAACTATCCTTATTTATTTGATGTTAAAAAGGCTAAAACAGCCTTCGCTCATCGTCTTGCAAGTGAATTTGATAAAATTACAGCAAATCAATATCTTGTAGATATTAATCTGCCTCTTGTAGTTGGGGCTTCTTCTATTCCTGAAATAATTATTAGAGAAAGAAATTTCTCTCCTGTAATGGCAATTTTTATTGAAGAAGATTATTTAAGTAATTTAAAGAAAGAAGAAGCATCTAAGCTACATGAAGAAACAGGAGCTTTTACTATTGCTCTCTCGCTTCTTCGAGAAAAAGATTATTTATTAGTCTACAGATTTGCTTCTACATTCACCGATTACCTTCATCTTTCAAAGCATGACTATAGTGAATCGCTATTAAAGCGTATGGAAGATGCAGGCCCAGATGAACAGTTATTATTAATTCCTAATAAAAGAAAAAGAAAGAAGAAGGTAGAAGAGATAGTTTGAAAAACAAACTATCTCTCTATGCTTAACTTAAAATTCCTTTTCCTGTTAATTTATCAACACCTCTTTTGAATGCATCCTCACAACCATTCCAAGGTTTATCTTTATTTTCACTCTTATATTTTTGGGTCATCCACCAAACATCCTTTTGAATCCTATCTAAGTTATTATCTAAAAGATTAGCTAATAGTTGAAGATAACTAGCTAAGTCACCTCCTGATAACTCTGCTTTTGCAGCATGGACTAAATCAAGAGTATGGTGAATACAAAAACCTTTACTATTTGCTAAAGCAGCTCTAAAGTCACTATCCTCTTTATATAAGACAGCAAAGGTTGCGGCATATCTATCTAGTCGCTTTTTCATGTAATCACAAACAAGGCACCCATCTTCTCTACTTTGAACAGCTTCTTCAAATTGAGCAAATAATTTTAATGCCTTTCGTGGATTTGATGTATTTTTAATTTGCTCAAATTTTGGTTTATATAGCTTTTTACTCTCTTCATAGTAGGTATCAAGAGATAGAGCTAAAGGTTGAGCTTTATTTAAGTCTGCAAGCATTTGCCAATGCTTATTACAATATCCTTTTTTATTTATTTCAACTCTAATCTCAGGAACCATTACTGCTGGTCCTAGATAATATTTTAATGCATCCTCTTCGGCTTTTTTCATTAAAGAGCAAATTGGACACTCTGTATCTTCTTTTAATGCATCCCATACAGGAATTGTTTCTAATACTTCTTTCATAGTAAAAAATGATAGCAGAGAAATTACTGCTATGGAGAAAAAAAAGATTAAAAAAAGCACCCATTTCTGAGTGCTTTTAAGTTATTTTCTCCTTACTGGAACCAATTCAATATAACCTCTTTCTCCGATTGGCTCAAGTTGAATCCTTGGCTCGTTATCATCAAAAGCATAGCCAAGAGTAGATGGATTATATTTTTCTATTGCTCTCTTTAGACTAGTTATTGCTTCTTCAAAATCCTCTTCTTTAAAAGGTTCACCTTGGAACATTAAATATGTTGTCTTTGGTAAAGTCATTAACTCAAAACCTTGAGAGATTACTCCAGAATAATTCACAGGAACTTCAGCACCTTGAATATATGAAGATGTTCCTTCTTTGATATATTGCTTTGTTAAGTATAAACATAGAGGTTCTTTATCTATACTTTTTAATATACCCCAAATATCACAACCTACTTCTTCGCAGTAAGAAAAATATTCATCTGCTTTAAGCCCTCTTTTGCAAAGAATTTTTCTTTCTGTTTTTTCAACAAGTGAAATAAAAACATTTTTACTTTCCATAATTTCTTTTTTCTCCTTTCTCTCTCGATATTTCACTCCATAAGGAATGAATAAAGGAATTGGAATAGGATTAATTGAATAAGATTTAGGGTTTATATCAAACTCGTCCTTAAAAGCTCTTTGAAAGCCATCTACACATCCAAAACCAAGATCCATGGATACCTTGGTTACACTTAAGCCTTCATCGCGAAGTTTTACAGCTGCTTGACTTAAACGAAGAGACCTAATGTACTTCGATACAGTCATATTAGTATGTTTTACAAATATTCTGTATGAGTACCATGGTGAGTAAAGCGCTACCTCAGAGAGCTCTTTTAGAGTGATATCTTCAGTAAGATGCTCCTTAATATAATCTTGCATCCTCTGTACTGCCTCTATCTCTCTATCCATTCTATTCCTCCTTACGAGAAAAAGATTACATAATATGGCTAATAATTAACTCGATGTTTTTTGCTCACTTTCAAGAATTAGTAATTTATTTTTTATCTCTATACCAGATCCAAAACCACCAATATTATTCTTTGCTAAAACACGATGGCATGGAATTACAATCATTATAGGATTGTTATGTAGTGCATTACCTACAGCCCTTGAAGCTTTAGGAGAATTAATATCTCTTGCAATATCAGCATATGTTACAGTTTGTCCATATGGAATTTTTCTACAAGATATAAGTACTTTTTGCTGGAATTGGGTTAAATTATGTAGGTCTAGAGGAAGGTCAAAGTCCTTCCTCAGACCTTTAAAGTATTCATCTAGCTCACTTTTTGCTCTTTCAAGGAGAGGTGTAGTTCCACTCTCCTCTCGTTTTTCTAATGTAATCTCTGTAATAAAATTATCATTAGCCGAGATAAATAATTGTCCAATAATTGAGCTAATACTAGTTGTCATTTTTTTGCTAAAGAAAGTGCCTTTGCAGCAATATTATCTGCAGTAAAACCAAAAGCTGATGCTAGGTATTTAAGGTTTCCTACTTCTCCAAAGCGTTCACCGACACAGATAAAATCCATTAAACATGGATAATTCTTTGCAAGTAATGAGGCAATACCTTCACCAACTCCACCAGCATAACGACCATTCTCGCAAACTAGAACCTTACCACACTTCTTTGCAACTTCAAGAATAGTCTCTTCATCCATTGGCTTGATACTAAGTAAGTCAATTACTGTCGCATTAACACCTTGCTCTTTTAGAATATCGTAGGCTTTTAAACTCTCAGTTACTAAATGTGCCCCAAGAGAAATAATTGCAACATCATCACCTTCTCTTAATACCTTTGCTTTTCCAAGTTTAATTTCTTCTCCATCACTATAGATAGAATTAATACCTTTTCTTGGAGTTCTAATGTATGAAGATGTTCCATTCTCATATACTGCTTTTGTGAGCATATAAAGAGAGTAATCGTCAGAAGGTTCAACAATAGCCATATTAGGAATTTGACGCATTAATGCAATATCCTCAAAAGGCATATGTGTTCCACCGTTGTACTGTGCAGTAATACCAGGATCAGAACCAATTACATGAACTGTTTGGTGTGTATAACCTACTGATAAAAATAGTTGGTCATATACACGACGAGAAGCAAAACAACCGAATGAGTGAACAAATGGAACCATTCCTGTACTAGCTAAACCAGCTGCTACACCCACCATATTAGCTTCTGCAATACCACAGTTAAAAAATCTTTCTGGGAATACTTTTTCAAAAGCAGTTGAGCCGATACATGATGATAAATCAGCATCTAAAAATACAACCTTATCATTTTCTTTAGCGATATCAATTATCGCATCCATCAAAACTTCTTTATAGTGAGATTTCTTTTCAAATGCCATCTTACACCTCCTCTCTTGCCTTAAGATCCTCAATTGCTTTTTCACACACTTCGGCAGAAATAGGCATTGAGTGGTTGGACTTTACTCCTTCACCAGGGATATATCCATGGCTCTTTTGAGTATTCATAATAACAAAGAATGGTTTACCCTTAGTTTCCTTTGCTTTATTTATTACATTGGCAATTTCATCAAAATCATGGCCGTTAATTGTTGCAACTTCAAAGCCAAAGCTCTTATAACGTTCTTCAAGATTATATTGAGGAATAATATCTTTAACATAGCCATCAAGTTGCTGACCATTATTATCTAAGAAAATCATTAAATTATCTAAACCCCAAGCACCTGCAGTTTCGAGAGCTTCATAAACCTGTCCTTCTTGAGCTTCTCCATCACCAATAACACAATAAGTTCTTGCATCTAACTTTTGTAGCTTTTGGCCAAGAGCAATACCTACTGCAGCAGAAATTCCTTGTCCAAGAGAACCTCCTGTGAAATCAATTCCTGGGGTTTTTGTCATATCACAGTGAGAAGGTAACTTTGTGCCACCCTGGTTAAGTGTTGAAAGCCACTCCTGTGGAAAATATCCTTTACTTTGAAGTGTTGCATATACAGCAGGGCCTGCATGACCTTTTGAACAAACAAATCTATCTCTAGATAATTTTTTAGGATCATTAGGATCAATGTTCATCTCTTCATAATAAAGATATGTTAATAAATCTATTATTGACATACTACCACCAATATGACCAGATCCAAATGCAGAAATTTCTCTAATTGTACTTTCTCTTAGAGCAAGAGCTGTCTTTTTTAGCTGCTTTTTCTTTTCTTCACTAAGCATAATAATCTCCTATCTCATAGCTGCGATAGCTAATAATCTATCGCCCGAAATATCATTTGTATTACTAAAGCATTTTGAGAGATATGTAAGTTTAGCACTTTGCTCTAAAACCTCCATACGGTCAAATGCTGATAATAAAGTCTTTCCTGTAGTTAATGCACCATGGTTTTCCAATAGAAGTGCAACATGGTCTTTTGCATAGGTGCTAACCTTTTCTGCAAGTTCTTTTGTACCCATTAATTCATAAGGGACCTTTATTACTTCATCTAATAAATAATAGGTTTCAGCAATTAAATGAGTATTAATTTTCTCATCTAAAGCAGAGAAAAGAGAAGCAAAATTAGGATGTGAGTGAACTACTGCTAGTGCATTTGTTTTTAGATATATTTGTCTATGCATTTCACTTTCAATACTAAGTTTAAAATTTGTTCCTATTTGCTCTCCGGTTTCAATATTAACCTGTGCAATATCATCATAAGTTAATGATGATTTATCTTTTCCAGATGGAGTAATTAACATTATTTCTCCACAGCGTGCTGATACATTTCCTCCAGTAGCTGTTGTTAATCCTCTTAAATAAAGACGTCCCATTGTTTTGGCAACTAATGCTTTTTCTTCTTGGTAATTCATAGCAAGTTAATATTATCACAAAAACAAGTATAAAAGAACAAGTCCATTTCAAAGGTGTAGAAACGAATTAACCTTTGATGTAGAATGACTTTCAAGCGCAGGAGATATTACAAATATGAGAATGTCTAATATGTTTTCAAGGACTTTGAGAGAAGCTCCTAATGGTGCAGATTGCAAAGGCTATGAATACTTGTTAAGAGCAGGTTATATACGTCAATTGGGTGCAGGAATTTTCTCACTTCTCCCTCTCGGATTTAAAGCTACAACTAAGATTGAGACAATTATCCGTGAAGAGATGGATAAAATTGGAGCACAAGAGATTTTAATGCCAGTTGTTAATACAGCTGATATTTGGAAAGAAACAGGTAGATACTACTCTATCGATAAAGAAATGAGCCGTTTTGAGGACCGTGCAGGCAGAGATATGGTACTTGCTATGACTCACGAAGAGGCTGTTACAGATCTTGCAAGAACTGAAATTGATTCATACAAGCGTCTTCCTTTATTAGTTTATCAAATTCAGACAAAGTGGCGTGATGACCCACGTCCTCGTGCAGGTTTGATTAGAGTAAGAGAGTTCACAATGAAGGACTCATACTCTTTCGATAAGGATCAAGAAGGCTTAGATAAAGTTTATAGAGACCACTACAAAGCATACTTCAGAATCTTCTCTCGTTGTGGTCTTCCTGCAATTGCTGTTGGTGCTGACTCAGGCATGATGGGTGGTAAGGTTTCACATGAATACATGTATCTTTCTCCTATTGGTGAAGATACAATTATCACATGTAAGCACTGTGGATATACAGCAAATAGACAAGTTGCAGCATTTAAGAAAGAATATTTCAAAGAAGAAGAAAAGCCTCTTGAAAAGATTGCTACTCCAAATGCGAAGACTATTGATGATTTAACTGCTTTATTAAACATTGAAGCTAGACAAACAGCAAAAGCTGTATTTATGGTTGGTACATTTATCAACGATAAAACTGGTGAAGAAAAAGATAAGCTTATCGTTGCTATCATCAGAGGAGACATGGATGTTGAAGAGAGTAAGCTTTCTAATGCTGCTAAAGCTAACTCAATTCGTCCAGCTCATGAAGAAGAAATTACAGCTTGTAAAATTGTTCCAGGGTTTGGCTCTCCAATAGGAGCAGAGGGAGACTTCATTACAATTATTGATGACTCTGTTGCTTATTCAAACAATCTTGTTGCAGGGGCAAATGAAGCAGGATACCACTATATCAATACAAACTTTGGTCGTGACTACAAAGGTATTGTTGCCGATATTGCAAGTGCTCGTGATGGTTATATCTGTCCAGAATGTGGCGAAAAACTCACAGCTAGCAAGGGTGTTGAAATTGGTAACATCTTCCAGCTTGGCACAAGATATTCTGCTGCAATGAATTGCTTCTATACAGCAGAAGATGGCTCTAAGAAACCAGTTATCATGGGTTCTTATGGAATTGGAGTTGGAAGACTTCTTGCTTGTCTTGCAGAAGAATACAACGATGAAAAGGGACTAAAGCTTCCTATCTCAGTTGCACCATATCAAGTACATTTAATCTCACTTGTTAAAGATACACAAATTGGTGAAGACCTCTATAAAGAGCTCCAGGATGCAGGTATTGATGTACTATACGATGATAGAAAGGAATCTGCTGGTGTTAAGTTTGCAGATGCTGATATCATTGGTGTTCCTATTAGAATTACTATTGGTAACCGATCTCTTAAGGAAGGTAAGGTTGAAGTTAAAATTCGAGAAACAGATGAAACAACATCATTCCTACTCTCTGACTTAGTTAACGAGGTTAAAGAGACAATTAATAAGCTTCAAAAAGAGATTGATGACAACATCGTAGAAAAAGAACTCAATTAATTATTTTTTTAGGAGCTAAGAAAACCTTAGCTCCTAACTTTTTATGGGCAACAACGTGAACACTCACTAAGCATTTTCATACCTGGATTTATTGCTTTAAAAACTCTTTGGATATTTAATTCTTCATCAAGCATAATTAAATCAGCTCTCAAGCCTTTCTTAATTTGACCTCTATCGTTTAATCCTAATACTCGAGCTGGATTTAAGCTTGCAGATATAAACAACTCCGGAATTGTTAATATATTTCGTTTAACAAGATTTTTACCAGTTTCACTTATTAAGCAAGCAGATCCTATTAACACATTATTATCAGTGTAGTAGCAAGCTTTTCCATCACTATAAATATCTTTTCCAAGGTATTTTCCATTTCCCTTCCCAAGCCCGCAAAAACTCATTCCATCGGAGATTAAACAGTGTCTGTTAGGCTTAATTGTAGTTAGAGTGAAATCTACTAAATCTTGATCAACATGGACTCCATCACAAATTAGTTCATAGGTAGCGGTTTTATCAATAAAAGGATAGAGAGCAAGCCCAGCTTTCTTATGGTCTAACCCTCTTTGAGCATTATATAGATGGGTTACATGATTTGAAGGATATTTCATTGCATCTTTAAAGCTAGCCATTGAATGGCCAAAAGATACTTTTACTTTATTTTGATTAAGTATTTGTATTATTTCATCAATTCCTTCAAGCTCAGGGGCAACTGTCATTACTTTAACTAGTGGTCTGCCATTAACCTTGTACGATAATATCTTTTCAAGATACTCTTTATCTGGATTACATATACTATCTAAAGGAAGCCCTCCTTTCTTTTCCACATTAATAAAAGGACCTTCAAAATATACGCCTGCAACGTATTCAGATAGTGTTGATAAATCTAGATGCCCCTTCATCCTTTCTAGGAAATTAATTGATGCGCATGAAGCTAAAGCAAAGGTAGTAATACCTTTACTTTCCAAAAAAGAAACCATAGCTGATAAATTATCTTTACTGATATTTAAATCTGAGCCAAAGCCTCCAGCACCATGTATGTGCATATCTATCATTCCAGGAGCTAGATACATTTCCTTTGCGTCAATTACATCACCTTGGACTTCTCCATTAATATCCATGATTATTCCATCAACCACATATAGAGAGGATTTTTCAATAATTTTATTACTTAAGACAATGTTAGCATTAATAATAGTATATTTATCCATATACCAATAATACCACAATATATCGTCGTAATTATCTCAAATAATTACGAAACCATATTCAATAAAAAAGGAGTAAAAGTCTTTAACAATTACTCCCTAATTTTTTTAAAGCTTATAGCCTAAACGTGAAGCGATAGATAAAAATTCATCTTTTGATAAACCTGAATTTTCAATTGCTAATTTAAGAGAGATATTTCCACTTATAATAAGAGAAGCTAAAGAATTTACACTACCTTCATTTCTTCCATTATCATAAGACTTAGCAGCATACTTTTCAGCATACTGTTGTACAGCATCACATACATGGTCTTCACCTTCTATTGTTGTTTTATAAGTCATTGTTGTCTCCTTAATTACAGTATCTTTCATTTTAAGATAATCATCTGATACTAGACTTTGCATTAGATTATCTAATTCTTCTCTTCCTTTGTTTTTAGCATTTACATAAATTATAAAACTACCATCATCAAGTGGCAACTTTGATTCCTCTTCTGTCCTTTTAAATTTATATAACTGCTTTCCTCTATCAAAGATATCCTCTTCCATTAGAAAGATTACTATC